>JAAZEM010000150.1 GCA_012512265.1 Armatimonadota bacterium
CGCCGTTCAACTCGCGCAGCATCACGCGCACATATTCCCGGCGGGCGGTGGGCAGATTCTTGCCCACGTAATCCGGACGGATCGGCAACTCGCGGTGCCCGCGGTCGACCAGGACGGCCAGCTGGACCGCAGCAGGTCGGCCGCGCTCCATCAGGGCATCGAGAGCAGCACGCGTGGTGCGGCCGGTGTAGAAGACCTCATCGACCAGGACGATGACCCGGCCGGTGATGTCGAACTGGATACTGGAAGTGTCGGTGGCGGCGCGCCGGTCGTCATCACGGTGCGTGGCGACATCCAGCGCACCGGCAGGAACAGGAACGCCCTCGATGCGCTGGATCAATCCGGCCAGGCGCGCAGCGAGGGGGGCGCCTTTGGTGCGGATGCCGACGAGGGCAATGTGTTCGGCGCCGCGGTTCTTCTCGATGATCTCGTGCGCGATGCGGGTGAGCGCCCGGCGGATATCCTGCTCATCCATCACGCGCGTGCCATGTGTTGCTGCCACGCCATCTCCTCAGGCCCCTACACGGGGACCCGGTACATAAGAAAGGGAGCCTCCTCGCCTTCTGGCGCATGGAGGCTCCCAGGTATGAGTGCTCACCATCCGACCTTGTCGGCCTCACGGGACCGACTTAAAGGCGATGGGTGTCTCCAGCCGCTTGCCTGCGGCCCAATCTTGTTAACGAGAGTCTAGCACGATCCGCGGCGCTCTGTCAAGGAGGGAATTTTCCATGTTTCTGTGGGCAGGATTCCGGGTTCTCCGTGCCTCTGGGCCCCCCTACCCCACGCGGACCTCGCGGCACAGGCCAGCCGCGGTGAAGAGGAGCCCGGCACGCACCTGCGTGGATGGAATCCCAAGCATCTTCTGCAACGCTCGAGCGTAGGCCGCCACCTGGGGGCGGTGGGCCTCCGCGGCCGCCTCCAGGGAAGTGGATGAGAGGGTATCGCTCTTATAGTCGAGGAGGTCCGCCCGGAGGAGGCCCTCGGCATCGCGGTAGACCACGACGCGGTCGAAACGGCCCTCCACGATTCCATCGTCGAGGAGCACGCTGAAGGGCGTCTCCCGCCAGAGGCGCACCTCGCTCGCTTCCTTGGGACGCGCCAGCGCGCCGCGCACTTCCGGCTGGGCAAGGAGACGGTGGAACTGCTCCAGGACACGGCGGCGCTGCGCCTCGGTGTCATCCGGGAGGGCATGGCGGAGCTCGCGCAGGAGCGTCTCGTCGTCCGGCAGCGGTTCGTCGGACCAGGAGACGAGAGCGAGGAGGCGGTGTAGACGCGTGCCATAGCGGGCGCCCTCCAGTGAATCCAGGGCGCCTTGGCCACCGCGCGCGGGGGAACCGAAGAGCACCTCCACGGGCACGCGCTGATCTTTGCCAAGCGAGCTCGGCGTAACTCGCGGGTAGTTGCGCGTGGGCCGGCCCGAAACCGGTTTCAAGCGCACCGGCGCGTGATGGGCGGCAGCCTCACGTGCGGCCTCCTCGCGTGCCGAAAGACCGGTATACCAGTGAGGATCTCCCTGGGCATAGAGCGTCTCGCCCCCCGCCGGCCCCTCCGGTCGCCCGTCGGGCACGAGGGCATAGCGGAGGATCGCCGCGTGCGAGAGCCCGGGGGACGCCGGCTTGCCACTCTTCAGCGGCTTCAACGGCGGAACCGTCAGATAGAGGGCATGGCGGGCGCGCGTCATTGCCACGTAGAGAACGCAGAGGCTTTCGCTGACCTCGCGCGATCGATGCGCGGCAACGACATCAGCCAGCTCTGGAAGCAGCAGTTGGTGGAACTTATCTGGATAGCGATAGACGCCCCGGATCGGCTCGGTAGGCGATGGGCGGTCGATCACCACCAGCGGCGTCTGACCGACGATCCGCTTGTGCAGCTCCGGGAGAAAAACGGCATCGAACTCCAAGCCTTTCGAGCGGTGGATCGTCATCACGCGCACCTGCGAGGTGGCCGCGTCTTCGATGCTGGTCTTGCGCACATACTGGACGAACTCGCCGGGGCGCAGGCTCGCTTCGGCATCGAACGCATCTGCCATCTCGATGAGTTGCAGGAGCCGTCGCGTATTCCGCCGGTCGAGGTATTCCGCCTCGGCCAGGACGCGCGCCCAATCGGCGACGACGCGGCCGTAGCCGTCCACCAGCAGGCGGCGCCGGATGGCGCGGGCGATGCGGGCGGCGCACGGGGCATCCACGTGGAGATCGGCGGGCGCGTCAAGCGCGGCCGCCAGGGGAGAATGGGCCACATGGAACGCGGCGGCGGAATGCCCGGGGTGATCGGCCAGAGTCATCGCCGATAGAATCAGCTCCACAGCGGGATCGTCATCCACGCGTCCGGGGCCCTCGCCGCTGGCATCCACCCCCTCGCGCCTCAGCGCATCGAGCATGGCGTGCACCGCGGCGTTCGTGCGCATCAGGATGCCAATCTCGGCCTGGGGCGCGGCCGCGTGCACCTCGCGCACGCGCCGGGCAACGTAATCCAGCGGATCGGTGGCTTCTCCCTCGCCATCACCTTCTTCAGGCGTGTCCGACGCCGCAGGGAAGGTCACCAGCTCCACCCAGCCGGGGAGGTCGCGGTGCGCTTTGTGGGCGTTGTAGCCGGCCCCCCAGGTGGCAGCGACCTTGGGGTACTCCTGGAGCGCTGGGTTGTTCGCGATCCCCGTGAAGACGGCGTTCACCGCGTCGAGGACAACCTGCGACGAGCGGTAGCTGACATCGAGGCTCTCGGCCATGAGCCCGGCCAGGTCCTGTTCCATGCGCCCGAAGATCTCGGCGCTGCCGCCCCGCCAGCCGTAAATTGCCTGCTTGACGTCGCCAACGCAGAAGAAGGAGCGCGACTCGCTCGCGGTGCATGCCTGAGCGAAAGGTCGGAGAATCGCCCACTGCTCCGGGCTGGTATCCTGAAACTCATCCAGGAGCAGGTGCTCTACGCCGGCATCAAGGCGGTAGGCGATTTCTTCTGGAGAGCACCCGCTGGCTATCCCAACGAGGGCACGGGGGGCATCAGAGAAGAGCATCAAGCCGCGGCGCTGGCGCAGCTCGTCGTAATGGCTGGCGAAGTGACTCAGAAGGTGGTAGGTCGCCTCGGTCCGCGCCCTCAACTCGCCAAGCAGCGTGGCCTTCGCCGCCTGGAAAAGTATCTCATACGCATCGGCCACCTCTGGATCGATGGGCTGCCGGCTGTAGGTGGTCTCGCCCTTCACCAACTTGGCGGCGAGGCCGCGGTCGAGAAACTCGGCCCACTTTGCCGCGCGTGCCCGGGCAAGATCCTCCTCGATCGCGCGGGCCATCGACTTGCTCTTTGCCTTCGACGCGGCAGCCCCGAGGAAGGCGAGCGCCGCGTCGAGCTCCGCTGGCGAGGGCATAGGGGGCACGTGGAGGCGTTGCCACGCCTCGGCGGGGGCTTCGCGATACAGCTCGTAGAGCTGCGAGGCCACGTCGCTCATCACCCCGACGACCGAGCGCGCCGCTTTCCCCTGAAGCAAGCGGTTGAGGATATCGCGCATCGTTTCGAGGTCGTTGCCGGTGAGGGTAGCGCGAAGGGCATCGCGGCGCAAGAGGGCATCAGCGAGGCTGCCCTGCTCCACCGGGGTGACTCCCGATGGAATGCCCAGCTCCAGCTGAAAGGCGCGGCAGAGCCGGTGGAAAAAGCTATCCAGTGTCGAGATGGAAACGCGGTGGAGGTTGCGGCAGAGGTGCAGCAGAAGCCGCCGGCATTCCACGGCACTGAGCTCGGGGCTATCGAGGGCCACGCGCAGGTCGGTGAGCGCTTTCTCCTCCGCAGCGGCATCGGCCAGACGCTTGAGGACACGCTCCAGGATCTCCCCCGCGGCCTTGCGCGTGAAGGTCGTCGCCAGAATCGTCTGGGGCGATGCGCCCGCGCGAAGGAGGCGCAGATAGCGTGTGGTCAGGGCGTAAGTTTTTCCCGAACCGGCCGAAGCACGGATGAGGGTATTCATCCGTCTCTCCTCTCAGCATTCACGGGCGGCTCGTTCTGCAGCAGCTCGGCCCGATTGGGACAGTTGTCGAAGCAGATCCCGGAGAAGGCATCGCCATAGGAAGATGCGGCCCCTGGCGGCCAGAACTCCTGCCTGCGAATGCGGCGGATCACCTCGCGAGCGGTCTCGATTGCGCCCGAAAGACAGGCCTCGTCCCAGGAGGCAAGCGCCAATGTATCTTTCTCAGTCTCCTTGGACAGGTTAATATACCCAAGGGAGACGCGGTTGCCGGCCACGCCCATACTGGCGGCGAGCAGGCGGTAAAGCGGGAGCTGGAGGTCGGTCCATTCGCCTTCCCCATCCCCGCGGACTCCATGCGTCTCTTCCGGCGTGCGCGCGGTATCGCCGGTCTTGTAGTCGAGGAGAAGGAAGCTCCCGTCGGGATGCTCGTCTACGCGGTCGATCCGGCCCTTGAGGAGGAATGTCTCACCATCCACATCCAGCGGCGCGGTCAACTCGCACTCGGCGAGGTCGGCCCGGATACGCCACCCCTCCCTGGCGTGCCGCGCCTGCCAATAGGCGAACTCCTGGAGGCGGCGCAAGGCCTGTCCCTGTTGCAGACGGATGGCAGGCGCCGGCTCTCCCCCAAACTGCTCGCAGATGCGCCTCTCCAGATCCGCTTCGAGGAACGCGGCGATCTCTGAGGGATCGGTCGAATCGCGCGCCGTTCCAGTCGCCAGTGCCCGGAGCGTGTCATGAACGAGGCTGCCGAAGAGGAGCGCGTCCATCTCCTCGGCTTCATCGGCGGCATCGCGCAGCTTCAGGATGCGAGAAAGGTAGAAGCGATAGGGGCACGAGAGATAGGCGGCAAACGCCGTCACGGCCAATTCGCCCAGCGGCTCTGGGGCCGGCTTTGGGCGAGGCGCCCAGAAGCGGCTCTTCTTTACAGCCGGAAGAAGCGCGCGCGCCGGCTCGCCAGTCTCCCCCACTCCCAGGAATGCGCGCGTGCGGTGTACCAGTGTCTCCTCATCGCAGGCGAAGAGGAGCCGGCTCGGGGTGAGCGGGTCGCCATCCGCGTCCCGACGGCCCGCGATCAGCGTCACCTGGGGGCGCGTCTGGAGTATGACCGTCATCAGCAGCAGGTCGCGCGCGTAGCGGTGACGGTTATCCACCAGTCCCAGGGAGCGCCGGAGGCTATCCGGGAGGAAGGGATCCACTTGAACGCTGGCAGGAATGGCACCCTCGTTCACGCCCGTGACGATCAGGACGGGGGCATCATCGAGCGCCAATTCCAACCAGCCGAGCAGCTCGACGGCGGGTTGATCGCTCTCCTGTGGAAGCACGGCTCCCGAGAGCTGCCCGAGGGTGAAGGAGATCGCCTCCGAGAAGGAGACACGGGCGGCCAAAGGCCCCTCCGCGGGCAGCCGGCTCTGGTTTTCCAGCTGTTCCACCAGCGCGCGCAGCGCACGAAGGAGTTGACGGTCTGTCGCGTCACCCGGATCGAGCAACAGCGGCGCATAGACATCCCGAAGCACCTGAAGCAAGCGCGCGGACCACTCCGAAAGGGGACACGGTTCCGAGAGTAGTTCCGCCGCCAGCTCTCCGATCCACCGGCAGAGAGTGGCGATCTCGCCAGGGAGATCCTCACGGGTGGGATCCAGATGGAGGGGCAGATGCTCCGAGACGTAGGCATCAAAGCGGTCGGGAGCCCGCCAGAGATCGATGCGGCTATCGTCCTCCTTAGCGCACCGGTAGAGATAGGCTTCCAGATCCGGATGGCGCAAGAGCGCGGCAAAGTCCTCGGTCCGGCGGGAGGCTAGGTAATCGCGCAATGCGCCCAGGAGCAGAGCCGGGCGCGTCGATGTGAGGGGACGGCCGAAAATGGAGCGCACGGGCACGCCGCTCAGGCGCAGCGCGCGCTCCAGGGCAGGCGCGAGCTTTTCATCACCCACGCCCACGGTGATCTCATCCGGGGTACGCGTGCCTTCGAGTTCGGCCAGGGCATCAAGAAGCGCGAGGGACTGATCCACCGGCCGGTCGACGATCCGCAGCGCACTGTCTGGAATCATCACGTGCCGGTCGATCCAGTAGTCCGCCACGAGACACCCGAGCTCATCGAAGCCATCGGCTTCCTCTGGGGACGCTGGAATAAGCGCCGTCACGGTAGCCCCACTGCGCGAGAGGATCTGGCGCGTGATCTGAGGCAGGTCCACCGTGGCGACGAGCAGGACCGGGCCAGAAGGCTCCAGGCTTTCCTGCTCAAGCGCCCAGAAACGTGCTTCATGCCGGTCAATCCAGCCTTGTCCGGCCAGGAGATCGCGGTAGGCCTCTTCCACGGCGGAAAGAACCTCCCAACGCGCGCCATCATGGAACCCGGGAAGAGCGGCGCACCGGCGAGCGGCATCCGTCACGCGCAGGCCCTCACTCGCCAGATCCGTGCGCAGGCGTTCCACCTCGCGCGCGAGTGACACCCAATCGAGGAGGCTGTCGGATTCCGGGGGCCGGGGAACGAGGGGGGCCAGGCGCTCGCGGCCCAAGCCGCGCAGCGCGGCGGCCAGCGCCAGAAGCGCGGTGAGACCATCGGCCACGGGCTCCTGGCAGGAATAGAGCTCCTCGGGGAGGTCGCCGGCGGTCACAATTCGCGGGAGAAGGAGCGCTGTGTGCCCCTCCCCATTGCGGGCAGCCGCTTCGGTCAGCAGTTCCGCCAGGCGCCGGCCAGCGCGGCCACCCGGCACGGCGACAACGAGCCCGCTCAGGTCCCAGAAGCCAGCGCGGGCATACTGGTCCCACAGCAAGCGCACCACCCGGTGGAGGTAGGGCTCCTCGCGGCCGAGAAAGAAGCGTTCGCAGTTCATCAGTCGTTCCCCTCTGGAGGATGCGCACGTAGGGGGGCGAGCCGGGCCATTCGGAGCTTCTCCGGCTTGCATGCGCCCGAGGCACGAGCGAGCGTTAACTCATGCCTCAGCTGGACAAGCCGTTCGATAAGCACGCCCTAGTCCCCTTTTCGAGGGGTCACCTGGGGATGCATGGACGCGCGGGTACCACGCACGTGCCAATGGGGCGCGGATGCTTATGCCCACGCGACGTTTTGCCGGGCCGACAGGCGCGGGCGCAAACGCCCGCGCACACCCTCGTGCCCGCTCAAGGCATGGGGGAATCAGAAGGCGCCTGGCACGGCGCCCTTTCAGGGGATTCTTCCTGGAGTATGGCGCGAACATCCTCCAGCGCCTCATCCATCGCCGGGAGCGCGGTATCGCTGAACTCCCGAACGCTCGCGTGGAAGTGACGTACTCGCGCGGTCAGATCGTCGAGGTCAATGCTCCTGTAGTCAGTGCTTCGGACCAACGCCGCAAGCTCCTCTGCCTGGCGGCGCAGCGGGCGCATCTGTAAGCGCACACGCGCAACCGCCGGGAAGAGCGCCGCGCGAAGGCGCATTCGCTGTTCAGCTCTCATCGCTATCTCCCTGCCAACCCACGGGCCTTATCCCCCCCTTCGGCGCTTTCCGCTCATTTCTATAGCCGCTGCTGGGATTCCGAGATAAGGAATCCGAAGCAACGGATGCAGCGTGCAAGCCGGCGCGCGGCGATAAATCACCGCGCTGCTTGCGAGCGAAGCCCTGCCGGGCTGGGTTGGGGATACTCCCAGATGTCTCAAAACGGCGCTGGCTGGGAGGAGAAGCCCCGAGAGGGCTTTGCCGGAAAGCAGCGCGGAGCTTCGAGCTCCGCGCGTGCGGGCAGCCTTCTCCTTATCTCGGAATCCCAGAGCCGCTGCGCACGCCTTGACATCCCCCCGGCCGCTATGCTACGGTGAAAGAGGAGTCATCGTTCACGATTGCATGAGTACAGGGCCTGGCAGGGAGGTTGGCCGATGCGCTCTCCCGTCTCCCCTCCCCACATCCCGTGCCGTTCCCCCTAGATCCGTGGGCGGTGGGAGCAGCGCGTGACCAGATCCACTCTGAGCATCTCGCTTCCATTCGCTCGCAACTCCTCTCCCCGGCGCCGGCGGAGTGGAGACAAGGAGAAGTCGGGGAAAAGCGGGCGGCCCAGGCATCCACGTGCTCGTGAATTCGGAACTCCCACGAAAGGCACTGGAGGGATGGGCACACGTGCTTGATGCCAGGAGTTCGCGAGAGGAGGTATCGGCTTCCTCATGGGAGGGGCTCCTCAGCGCGTTGCGTCGGGGAGAGCACGAGAGAGCGCGTGCCCTGGCATCCCGCATCGACCAGGAGATATGCGCTCGCAGTGGAGAGAGCCGGGCGCACACGCGCCGGCGCGCGCTTCGACTGGCGCTCGATCTCGCTGACGCGGCGGTGCAAGGGGGAGTTCCGGCGGAACGCGCCGATGCGGCGGTGTTACGCGCGGCGGGCGAGATCGTCGCCTGCACGGAAGACGATCTGGGAGGGGCCATGCGCCGGCTGCTGGATGCCCTGCTCCTTGCCCCTACGGCTCCGGGGCAAAGCGCCGCCCGAGCCGTTCGACAGGCGGTGGAGTATATCCAGCGGAACTTCCGGCGCAGTCTGACGCTGCCCGAGGTCGCCCGACACGTGCGCCTGAGTCCTGCCTACTTCAGCGTGATTTTCAAGCGGGAGCGTGGCATCGGCTTTGTCCGCTTCCTGAGAGAGCTGCGCCTGGCCGAGGCAAGGCGGCTGCTCCGCGAGACAGGGGACACCGTGGAGGCGATCGCGAACGCCGTCGGGTATGACGACGTCCACTATTTCTCACGCGTCTTCACGCGCGAGATGGGCGTGCCACCAGGGAGATACCGGGAGCAGTATCAGGAGAGCGCGGCGAGAGAATGACCTGCGCCCCGTTCACCTACCACGGAACTGGGTCAGCGCGGGGTGGCCGGTAATCTCGGCGAGGAGCCGCCAAGCTTCCTCGCAGCGTGGCGTCTCCATCAGGGGCACGAAGCCGAAGTCGAGGTAGATCTTCACGGCTTTCCAGCTGGTTGTCTGCGTGGTGAGATAGGCCCGGGTGTGCAGCTCCGCCAGGCGGTGCATCGCCGCGCCGACCAGAGGTTTCGCGAGCTTCCTGCCCTGAAACTCGGGGTGGACCGCGACCCAGTGCAGCCGGCCATAGCGCGCGCCGCGGAAGTTGGGATGGTACCACGCCGTCGCGGTACCGATGACGCGCCCGGCGTCCGTCTCCAGGAAGAAGCAGCGCTCTTCCATCTCCGCGAGAGCCCCGCCGAACTCCTCCAGAAAGCGCGCAAGCGCCCGCTCGGAACTCTGGAACTCGCCCGCCGCGCTCTCCACTTCAGCCCAGTGGGACTCTTCGCCCTGCCGGTAGCACCGGATCCGATAGCCGGCGGGAAGCGGGAAGGAGGGCAGGCCCTCCAGGTCCGCGCGGATCATGATGACGGGAATACGCTCCATCGCCTCGCTCCCTCACCGAGAATCGGGAGTGACGTACCGGCGCGCCCTCACTCGGAGGAGGATGCCGGCTCGTCCGCAGTAGTTGGCAAGAGGTGAACGCGCACCTTCTCGGCAGCCTCTCGGCCGACGGCATGTGAAACCTCGCCGACGCGCAAGGTGAGCGGCCCGTTGAAGGGAGCCTGGTGCGTGAGGCGCACGCGCACCCCGGGGCGCAGCCCGAGCGTGGCGAGATAGCCTAGAAGATCGCTCCGCTCGTCGCTGACGTAGGCGATCTCGACCTCTTCGCCCAGCGAGACCTCCGTGAGGGGGCAGGTGTGATCCGGGCTTTCCAGGTCGATCTGCCGGCCATGCGGGCAGGTGGTGGGATTGCCCAAGAGCGTGGCCAGCCGCTCGTCCACCTCCTCGTCAACGTAGTGCTCGAGTTGGCAGGCGAGCTCATCCGCCTTCTCCCAGGGAAGACCAAGGATATCGGTCATCAGCCGCTCGAGGAGGGCATGACGCCGGACCATGCGCATCGCTATCTCACGGCCGCGCTCGGTGAGGGTAATCCCCTGGTAAGGCTGATATTCGATCAGGCTTGCTGCCGACAGGCGCTTGAGCATCGCCGTCACCGAGGCCGGGGAGACCTTCAGGGTCCGTGCAAGGTCCAGCGGATTGACCGTGCTCTTCTCCTTCGAAAGCCGGTAGATCCACTCCAGATACTCCTCATTCCCCGCCGTCACGGCGAACTGTTCAGCCACAGCAGCTCCCTTCCTCAAAGGCGATTATACGGCGGGCTGCGTGGTTTGTCAAATGGAATGAGGCAGGAAGCCACTTTCAGCGTTCATCCGGCTCGTTGGGAAGAATCGGTTGCGGATCGGGGGGCCGCATCCCGCGCTCGCGCGTCTCTCCCGGCCAGTTCGACGGTTCGGTATCTCCCCCGGGGCTCTCCGGCCCTCCGCCTACCGGCTTCTCCGGTCGCCACGCCTTCTCTCGCTCTCGCGGCTCTTCGCGCTTCTCCATCGGTTAACCTCCACCAGGAGGCGCGCCCCGGGGCCTTCTGGATACACGCCAAGAACCATCCAGGCCCGGCGCGTCCTTTCCACGCATCCCGAGGCTGTTGCCCCTGATGGAGACCTATTGCCAGACACGCGGGAATCCAAACGATGCCCGCGCCTACTCGCATTTCTGGATCAGTGGCGATTCCAAGGATTGGTCCCCCGGGCCCCCGCCTCACAAGGCTCTCATGCAGGCGACGCGCCCGGTGCCCTGCGTGTTGAAATGGTTACGCACGCAGCTGCAGCACGTGCCCTTATTGCCGCACGGTTCGTAGGTGCAGATACAGAAGTCGAGGTTGCGCGAAAGGTTGGTGGTGCATTTCACTGCCTGGAGGGAGAGCGCCATCGTCTCTGGAGCGCGCTTTGCCCCCCGCATGCAGGAGACCAGACTCTTGTTGCCGGCGTGCCTTTGCAAGCATTCGCAGCAGATGCCATGGTTTGCGCATGTCGTATTCGTGCAGGGGCACATCTGCGTGTTGATCTCGTAGTTTGGACAGTTTTCCCTCGCAGTAGGCATGGCACTTATCTCCTCGTGGAAGGCTGGGTGACAACGCTCGCACCGGCAAGCGCCGGTGTCCACTACGCGGTTCGGTAGCAGCCGCCCGAACTCCTACCAGCCCCCGACACCGTCTGCCTGCGGAGCGAGAAGGCCCGAACGCCCCTCGCGGCGAATCCTTTTCCGGCGCGAAATCCGCGCCAGAACGGTGAATGGGAGAGAAGATGTCAATCGAGGCGCGGCTGTCAAAGCTCCAGTCGCTGGTGGAAGAGACGTTTCTTCTCTGGGATCAGGTGCGCATCGGCTGGTCCTGGAGGCACTACTACCTGAATCACACGCTGCGCGTGCGTGCCCTGGCTCTAGAGCTGGGGAAGCACGAAGGTGCCGACCCGGATGTCGTCGCCTTCGCTGCCACGCTCCATGATATCACTAAGCGGTATGACGGCAACGTCATCATGGGCCCGGATGGCAAGCGACTGGTCGACAAAAACGGCTACTGGATGACGGAGACGCTCCAGCCGACGCGCGAGAACCGCGTGACGCGGCTCTACGACGCGCTGGGTCTCGCCGGCCAGCCCCACCACTATTCCGGCGCCGTGCTTGCCGAGCATCTCCTGACCGAGGAGGGCTTCTCTCCGGAGTTTGCCGCTTCCGTCGCCGCCGTCATCCGGGCGCATGTGGCCCCGCAGACTGCCTCTCCGGAGGAGCGTGAGGCCCTCTACCGGGCTCCCGAGGCACGCGTGCTCAGCGACGCCGACCTGATCGATGCCAATCTCGGCCTGGTCGCCTTCTATCGCAACATCCAGATTCACGCCGGCCGGATGCTCCAGCAGACGGGCTGCGTGGATCCTGGCGCTTACATCGAGGTCGTCGAGCGCTGGGTCAATAGCAAGGATTCGTTTCTAGAGAGCCTGCTCACTCCTTCAGGGCGCGAGGTGGCAGCGCAACGCCAGGCGCGCAACCGCCAGCTGGTGGAGTGGATCGCCGAAGAACGCGCGCTAGGGCCAGTGGCATGGGAGTATGGTCTACTCGGAGTGATCGCGTTTCTCCTTGAGGATAGCTATGATCCCTGTCTGACCAGAGCTCTCCGACTTCTAGAAGAGCTATGGCTCCCCAATCGGCAGGCGCGTCTCTCGAACGATGGCTCCTCTCCACACGCGAGGGCGCTCCTGGTGCGTTCCGATCAGTTCCGGAACCTGCTTCACGAGGAGGTTGCGGGGCGCCTCTAAGCACCGGCGCCCGGATGCTCTTAGGTGAGAGGGTTAGGATAAGAGCCGTGGCGGCGGGGGCACCTCCCGTGGGAGACGTCCCCGCCGCGCCGCTTTTCTAGACGCGCGAATGGCACTTCTGGCCGTTGCGGGCCGCCCGGCGCTCTTTCACCAGGGCAAGGAAGCTAGCCAGGCGGCTTTCGCGCCCGCTATCGGCGAATCCGTCGTAGTCGAGAGTGAGGAAGGGAATGCCGCCATAGCGCCGGCGCAAAGCGCGGGAGATGGCCTGAACGCTGATGCCCGGCATGCAGTTGAACGGGATCGCGCTGACAATGCCATCAGCGCCGCGGTGGACGAAATCCACCGCCTTCCCCATGCTACAGATCGCCTCGCCGCCAAAGGAGCGGTGGATGAACTCCTCGCCACGATCGATCAGTGTGCCGGGGGTCATCTCGTCGTAGCCCTCCAGATAGGGAAGCGCCGCTTCCCAGAGGAGGTGCTCATCATGCACAGCGAGCCAATCCTGAAGGCCGCAGAGCGCCCAACGCCGGAACGCATCGCCGCTGCGGGTATCGCGGTATTCATCGCCCGCGAGCTCGTGCTTGATGCGATTGGCATAGCCGAGGAACTCGGTGAGCGGCGCCAACCACACCTCCACCCCTCCCCGCTCCAGCCGACGGATGAGATCCTGGTTGGAGCGGTCGTGCAGACGGACATAGAACTCGCCAATGACACCGACCAAGGGCCGCTCTTCCTCACGGCGCGGGATTCGGGCAAACTCTTCCTGCGCGCGCCGGAGGAGATCCCGGAAGCGCTTCAGGTGCCGCCCCGAGAGGATGGAAAGCTTCCCTGTGAGGCTCTCGACCAGATCGCGATGCGGCTTGATCTCAGCGCACAGCTCTTCGAGTAGCCGGTTGAAGAGGGCGTCTGCCTCGCCAGGGTTCTTCTCGTAGGGGCGGGTGCGCAGGAGCATCTTCTCCAACAAGTCATGCGTCACCAGGCTATCCCACGCCACCAGCGAGGAGGAGGTGCTTAGGCCGCCACCGACATAGCGCGCCCCCACGGTCGCGATATCCACCTGGGGGAGATTCTCCTTATCGAGGATACGGCGCTGGAGCAGAGAGTACATGCCGTAGCGGCATGGGCCCGCGGCATTGCCCTGGAAGAAGGCCTCTTGCTCCGGCTTGAAATCCGGCTGGCGAATGCGGTAAAGGATATCCTCGGTGGTGTATAGCGCCGGCACGCACACATCCTCGGGGATCGCTGCGCGCGCCAGGTTGAGGGCCGGATCGGGCGAGCGCGGGAGCACGCGTGCATCGATGCCATAGGCGCGGAAGGTGGCAGCGAGCACTCGCGCGGCAGCGCAGGCGTCCGGAATCCAGAGCGTTCTCCCCTCCAGCGAGTTCGGATGGATCGAATCGGTGGTGAAAGGAACGAACGGCTCGGGAGTACGCGGCGCACGCACGGTATCGGCAAAGGCCTCGATGCGAGTGATCACGCCCGCATCCGCCGTGTGCTCATCCAGCTGCATGACGTAGCACGGCTCGTTGAGCTCGTCGCGCAGGAACTGGTTGCCGAAGGAATCGGGGCCGCAGCCGAAGTAGGTCAGGACGACGGCACGCAGTCGAGGATCCTTCCGGATGATGCGCGCGGCAGCGATCCGGTTCTGGATCTGGCGCGAGTAGAGGCCTTCCCACGCATCAGCCGCCTTCGCTTGCGGCAACGGCAGGAAGTCCTGGGGGATCGCCAGGATGCCCAGATCCTGGATCTTCTTGCCGATGTGCATATTGACGGCGGGATCGTGGAGCGTGTAGGGCCGGCCCAACACGACAAAGGCCGTCGCATCAGCCGGGAGTGACCGGAGGATCTCCTCGCCGCGCGCGGCGACACGCCGCCGGAAGCGAGAGAGCGTATCCAGAGCCGTATCAAGGGCGCGGCGTATATCGCCCGCTGAGATGGGTGGCAGTGGCGGAGCCGGCCTGGTCCTCTCCGAACCCCGCTCCCGTGGCACCTGGCCATCGCGCCTGGCATACTCGGACGACGGCTGCTGCATCTGGCGGATCATCCCCCCAAGAGCGCGTAGCAGGTGGCGACGACCCCGGTCAAAGTAAAGCCGCGGGGTGAGTACCTGGGGTTCGGCTTTGCCCAGCTGCAGGGCCGCATCGATGAACTCCGGGAGCACCTGGATATAGGGGCATGTCTGACTCTCGCAGAACTCCTCATCAAGGTACTCGGCACGCAGCACCGCCGGCAGGAAGAGATAGTCCACCCCCTTCTTCAGGAGGTCCACCACGTGCCCATGCGCGACCTTCATCGGGAAGCAGGGCTCGGCGGCGACGCACTGCACGCCATCACGGATGATCTGCTTGTTGGTCGCATCGGAAGGCACGACCTCGAAGCCCAGCTCGGTGAAGAACGCCTGGTAGAAGGGGAAGTACTCGTTGAACATCCCCCCGCGAGGGATGCCGACCCGGGGCGCGCCTTTTGGCGCCTTGCCCGTGTAGGTGTTGAAGAGCATCTCCTCGCGCTCGGCAAAGAGATCGGGCAGCTGTGAATGGAGCTGGCGCTTCTGCTGGCCGCTATACTTCTCGCACCGGTCGTTGTAGAAGTACTTCTGGCCTCCCTCCATCTGGAAGGTGTTGACGTCACAACGATTGGCGCAGCTCCGGCATTCAAAGGAAGAGACGGTATAGCGCGCATCGACCACGGCCTCGAAACCGCGGAAAGTGCCCTCCGCGGGCGCTTCCTGGTAGGCGATGCACGCGGCGCCGATTGCGCCCGTGAGGTGCGGGTAGGGCGGAACGACAACGCGCCGGCCGAGCATCGTCTCGTAAGCGGCCACCATGCCGCGGTTGAAGGCGACGGCGCCCTGGAAAGCCACTACCTTGCCGATGGGGCGATTGCCGACGTTCTTGTTGAGGTAGTTGCGCACCGAAGCCAGGCAGATAGCGGCAGCGAGATCCTCGACCGGCACGTTATTCTGCCGGTAGTGATGCGCGGCCGACTCCGAGAAAACGGTACATTGCCAGTCCAACTCCGGCGGGTTCTTGCCGGCGAGGGCGCGGCTGCCAAACTCCTCCAGGGGAATGCCGAGGTTGGCTGCCTGCTTCTCCAGAAAGGCGCCCGTGCCCGCGGCGCACGCCCTATTCATCTCGAAGTCAACGATAACTCCATTCTCAAAGCGGATATACTTGGAGTCCTGCCCGCCAATCTCGAAGACGGAGTCGACATCCGGGATGAACGCGAGAGCACCATGTGCCTGCGCTGTGATCTCATTCTTGATCAGCTCGGCGCCAATGTAATCAGCGGTGAGGTAGCGGCCAGAACCGGTGGTGGCCGCAACGACGCGCCCGATGGAATAGCCACGCTCGCGGACCTGCGCCTGGATCTGGGCAAGGGTGTCGCGCACTGCGGCGAGCGGGTCGCCATTGGTGCGCCGGTAGTAGGCGGCAAGCACGTGTGTCTGCCCATCGATCCGGGTAATGAGCGCCGCCTTGGTACTCACGGAGCCGATATCGACGCCCAGAGCCGCCAGCGGGATCTCGCACGCCGGAAGCTGCTGGGCGGGCGGCTGAAGGATCTCCGATCGCTCGAGCGTCAGACGGGGTGCGACGGGATAGGAGATCGGCTGGGCCAGCCGGGCATCCAGAAGCCGGCACGCCTCGTCCAGATCGACGATGGCGTCCGCGCGCAGCGCCGCGCCGATTGCGTTCAGGTAGCGCGCATCCTCCGGAACGAAGAGCGCGTCCTCTTCCACTCCGAGTTCAATCCGAAGGTACTTGATGACGGCTGGGTTGAGGGCGACGCCACCGACGACGGCGACTTTGGGCCGAATCGCGATGCCCTTGACCATGGCCGCGCGATAGTTTCGGCAGATCGCCTGGTGGATTCCCGCAGCGATGCGCTCGCGCGGAGTTCCCTTCTGATAGAGGTGGACGATGTCGGACTCGGTAAAGACGCTACAGCGCCCAGAGAGAGTTGCGGGCGGCTCGGTCTCGGCCGCGACCTGCGCGAACTCCCCGATGGAGCCATAGTTGAGGCGCTTGCGCATATGCTCCAGGAAGGAGCCGGAACCAGCCGCGCATTTGTGGCCGAGGTTACTCTCCTCAATGCGGAGTCTGCCCGTCAGCTCATCGGGCGCCAGGGTCAGGAACCGTTGCGATTCCATCCCCATCTCGACGATGGAACGCACAGCCGGATAGCGGGCGCTGCAGGCTGCAGCGAGAGTGACCGAATCGTCGAGCGCTTCGATGCCCAGGGCCTGGCAGAGCGCGCGCCCAGCAGTACCCGTGACTCCCAGACGGAGCTTGGACGACGAAACGCGGTCGCGTAGGGCTTGCAGAACTTCCCTGGCAGTATGCAGCGGTCGGCTGCCAACAGGCAAGAGAGCAACGGTCTCCACCGCCCCGTCCTCATGGACGAGGACCGCCTTGATGGCGCTGGAACCGCCATCAACGCCGGCGGCATATTTCATAGTGCATCCTCCTGGCTCACCTCAGCTGATGGCCTCAGGCGCGGGGCAGAACAGGAGAAGTGACGCGCCCGGGCCTCTCTCTATCGCCTATTCGCCCCCCTTCCGCTGGACTCCTGCCGCTTCCCCTTCAAGCGGTCGTTGTGCAAGCGCATCCGTGGAAGGAGAAGGGATGGCCCATGAGGAGGGGCGGAGCGAGAACGGCGTACAGGCGCGGGCGACAAGGAGGAGTCATGCGAAAGCGGCGGCAGTCAGGAAGCGCAGGGACTGCCGCCGCCGGAAGGGAACGGCGTGCTACTTATGGAGCTCTTTCAGCTCGCCGGTTTCCATATAGTGGACACGCTCGCCAATATTGGTGATGTGATCGGCCATGCGCTCCAGGTAGCGCGCGACGAGGATGAGCCACACCGCCTGGTGAGCAATGCTTGGGTCTTTCTCTATATAGCCGATCAGCTCGTCGTGGAGCTGACGGTTGAGGGCATCAACGGCATCATCGACCTGAATGACGCCGCGGATCCGCTCGATGTCACGATTGACAAAGCTCTCGAGGACATCGCGGAGCATCTCCTGGACAAGCTGGCCCATACGCGGGATATCGACCAGGGGTTTGAAGAGCGGGCGCTCCGCGAGCTTTGCTGCCGTCTTCGCCACGTCCACCGCATAGTCACCAACGCGCTCAATGTCGGTGATGATTTTAAGGGTCGCGGCAATCGTGCGAAGGTCTCGCGCCATCGGCTGCTGCAAAGCGATCAGCTGGAGGCACTCGTTCTCAATGTTCAAGTTGTACTCGTCTACGACGTCATCGAATTGATCCAGCTTCTCGCCCGCAGTGACATCACCATGGCGCAGTGCCTCGACGGCACGCGCCACCATCTCTTCGACTGCTGCGCCCATGCGGAGGACGTTATCGAGGAGATCGCTGAGGTGATCCTCGAAGGTCCGCCGCACACCACGCGCTACTTCAGGCTGCATGCCAAGCCCCTCCTCGTCCAGCGGAATGCGTGTCGCAGTTTACCCAAACCGACCTGTCACATAATCCTCCGTGCGCTTGTCACGCGGAGTGGTGAAGATCTCAAAGGACGGCCCGAACTCGATCATCTCCCCATTCAAAAAGAACCCAGTTTCATCCGAAACGCGAGCCGCTTGCTGCATGTTGTGCGTGACGATGACGATGGTGTAGTTTTCACGGAGGCTCCGCATCAACTCCTCGACATGCAGCGTCGAGATCGGGTCGAGAGCCGAGCACGGCTCATCCATGAGGACGACCTCCGAGTCGACCGCAAGAACACGCGCGATGCAGAGCCGCTGTTGCTGCCCCAGGGACAGCGCGAGCGCCGACTCGCGAAGCTTGTCCTTGACCTCATCCCAGAGAGCAGCGCGCACCAGGCTTGTCTCGACGATCTCCGCGAGGCGATGCTTATCACGAACCCCGTGGGTTCGCGGACCATACGCGACGTTGTCGAAGATCGACATGGGGAACGGGTTCGGACGCTGAAACACCATGCCGACACGCTTTCGCAGGTCGACAACGTCCATCTTTGGCCCGTAGATATCCTCCCCGTCAATCTCCACTTTGCCCTGAACCTGAACATTGGTGATGAGGTCGTTCATGCGGTTGAGAGTCCGCAGAAACGTTGACTTTCCACATCCCGATGGTCCGATCAAGGCGGTGATCGCCTTTTCGCGGATATCGAGGGTGACTCCTTTCAGAGCATGAAACCTTCCGTAGAAAAGATTCAGCCCGCGCACGCCAATCTTGACCTCGCCCTGCAAAGCGCGGGTCTCGTTGGGGCGCTGGAAGATCGGTCTGGGTTCTGTCATCGTGGCTTCCATAGGTGGTCCTTCACCACAGATGCGCACTGCGAGCGTGCGCTCGGGTCAGGGAGGTAACCGTGGTTATCCCGAGTCTCACCTTAGACAGGACACACGGGGCACCCTTTTGGCTCCTGGACGATACATCCGGGACCTGGGTCGAGACGATCCGCCGGAGGGGCCTGCCTGCACCCTCGCCTAGTCGAGGCGAGACGCCGGAGGAGCCTGCCTGCACCCTCGCCTGGTCGAGGCGAGACGCCGATAGAGGGAGCGCTGTGACCGCAATCGAAGTCACTGCCACCGCTCTGGCCGGACGGTAGCACCCCGCCATAAGAGGCGGCCTCAGCATAAGCGCGCCGCACCGGTCCATCACGGCTCCTATTCAGGACGCTCTTCTCCCTCGAGGCGAGTGGTCCGCAACCGTAAAGAGCCCCGCTCTCTGCCCGGCCTCGCCAGAGGCGTCGTTCGCCCGTGTTTCATCATACCACGCCGACATTAATAGAAGCTTAGCCGCACCTTAACACCACCTTAAATGCGCCGGCCTTCGACCAGGCTCATCCCCCGGCACACGCGCTGAGTATTTCTTGATTCCCTGCCGCAGACGCCCATGTTCCCCCGTCTGCGTCGCGCCAGGCTGCCAATGACCCGGGGCGCGGCCTGGATCTGCATATCGCGGTACCGGGCGACTGGCGGAACCCCTCGGCGGCAATCGCTTCAGACCGTCGCATCCTGTAGCGATGCCGCATTTCTGTGTGCAGCGCCTGGAAGGGTGGCATGCACGCCGTTCCCACTGTCATCCGGACAGCACCGGCCCAATGCGTTTTCTCTTCGGGTCACGCGACAGCACCACCCACTGCCCCCTTGCATGGCATCGCTCATCTCGCCTGCAGGGTTCTTCTGACCTCACACAGGAGGTTCGTGACGGAGTGACGAACCTGGTCAATACCGCCTGGCCAATGGCTGGGGCATCGTGCCCCGACCGCATTGACGTGATGGCCTGGCACAGCCCTCGGAACCCGATCCGCACGTTCGCTTCCCGTTCCGCGCAAGGCGATCGGGCATGGGCCGTGCAGGTGAGAGAGAGAAGGGAGTGTGGTATGCGTAAAGCGGCAAAACCAGGTGCGGGTTCTCGACAACGATCACGGCATGGCGGTGGTGGCCGCCGGCAGGTCGAGGTCCCCACGCGTTATTGCTCCCGGTGTGGACAGCAGATGGAGGTCGTACGTGCGGTACCCGGCGAGCCGAGTTGGCGCGCGCAGTTTCGCTGCACCAATCCGGAATGTGGAAAGTAGCATCTTTGATTCTTGCCCGTTCGTGTGATCGCAAGCCTCGCGGGTGCCGATGACTGGTAGTCGCGAATGGGCCAGGCGACAGCGATTGTTGGTCCATGACACCTTCCGCGGATGCGCACTCTAAGTGTGCGCAGCGATCGCGGGCGATGGGTGAACCCGGGTTCACCCATCGCTGTGCGGGCGTCCCCCTCTCCCCCTGGCGGTCACTCCACCCACTGCCCTGATCCCGACTCTTCTCCCCACCGGCTTCTCCCATCCCGAGCCATTCCATCTCCCAGGATCCCGTCGCGCGCGCGCTTCTTATGCGCGATGTATCAGGCCCGCGTTGCCGCGCGCCACTGGCACACTACTGTTTGCCATTCGGCGGACTCCACTTGCCCCGGCCTGCGGCACCCTGTCCCGGAGAAAGCCCGCGTTGCCCCGCTGTCATGTGATGATCGCTTTTCAGGACACTTCTGACACAGCCTCTGGCCGCACGACCCTCCCGATCGCCATTGCGCCCCCGAGGAGATCACCTCGACACCGGCTCCATGGATGCGCAGCCGGCGCTTGGCCTCCCTCCGGACCCTCGAAAGCCCCCTCTTCTGGCCCGTTTTTCGGGCGTCCCTCGTTTTCCAAAGCCCCAGTCAGGCCCCCTCGCCCGCCCGATTGCCCCAAAAAGCCCCTCTTTCAGGCAGGTTTCACCCCTCACAGGCCTTTCTGACGCCCTTAGAGCTCCAAAAACGCGCTCGTTTCACGTGGAACGGGCCCGAATCACGCCCGCACGCCCCTCTACCCGCCGCTCCGTACCCCTCACGAGGCAGTACGACGCTATAGAATGCACTCGTTGACCCACGATCCAGCTTCCTGCCCCACGCGACGCGCACGCGCGCACGCTAAGCCCTATGCGTACGCTTTCGGATTTAGCGTATACGATGCCGCGTGTTCCATCAGCAGAGGATGCCGGCTGCAAAGACACGCCTGGCCAAAGGAGCCGATGCATCCTGCGGCACCCGGCGCTGGGACGACAAACGAATCCCTCTCTCCCTGCCCCCGTGTTCCAGACCCGGCGGTGAGCGCGTAGATCGCCCAAATCCGCCGGAGCTCTAGAAGAAGCGTCTCCTGCATCCCTGCATCTCACACCGCGATCGGCACTCCACCGGAAGACCCGGATCACTTCACAGGGAGAAGGTCGCAAGCAGATGCCGTGCGCCAGTTGCCGTATCGCACTGCTACAGGAGATCCTTCGGGGAACGCGGCGGCTACGTCTGCTCGCAAGCGCCTGGGTTCGATGGGTGTGCCACCACTACGGCATTGAAGTCAGCCGCTATCTTCCGGACGTCCCGATGGCACGGTCAGGGAGACAGAGGGGCATGGCCATGCCTACTCAACCTGAGGACTGAAGGGCAAAGCCGGCGCATGGGCCGGCCGGGGGCAAATGAGGTGACAGGCAAGGAGGCTTCAAGCAGCATCCGCTGCCGGCGCGCTATCCCTCTCGCGAGGTGGGGGCAACACGCCGGCGGAGGAGATCAGCCGCCTGAATGAGCGAATCTAGTTCGCTCTCCAGGTTACGCGCGGCCTCGGGGGTGAGCGTACCCATCGGGAATCCGGCCAGCGCGCGGCGCATCTCAGCAAGCGCCTGGACCAAAGCCGCGGTATCGCCGGGCGTGGTGGCGGCGCTGGGAGCTGCCACGACCGGCTCATCCCCGCGCGCACGAACGGAGTCGATGAGGTCGTCAATCCGATCCCGCAAGGAGGCGCGAGCCCGGTCGGGGTCTCCCCCATCCTCTTCCAGAGTGAACCCGGGTTCACCCCCTACGCGCTTCACCACCTCCGCCGTCTGCGCCGCGGTCAGCCGGAACTCTGCTACCGCCTCCGCGAGCAGGCTCAGGACCTCGGCATTCTTCACCTGCGACAGCAGCCGGCCATGCTTCGCCGAAAGCCGCCCCTCGCGCACCAGCGCCTGAACGCTCTCCGGAAGTTTCGTCAACGACACGAGGTGGAGGACATGCCGCCGGGTCACCCCTAGGCGCTGCCCGATCTCCTCCCACGTCTGCCCGGTGAGCTGTTTGAGGGCAACCAACCCCTCCGCGCGCTCCATCTCATTCAGGTCATCCCGCTGGATATTCTCCATGAGCGAGACCACCCGGGCGTCGACGTCATCGATCTCCAGGACGAGCGCGGGCACGGTGGTCAGACCCGCCTCGAGGGCAGCCCGGTATCGCCGCTCCCCCGCGATAATCTGATAGCGACCGCCCTCACTGGCCCGCACCAGGATCGGCTCGAGCACGCCCTGCGCGCGTACGCTCTCCACCAGCTCCGCCATCTTCTCCGTGCGGAAGTCCCGGCGCACCTGCCACGGACCCGGCTCCACATGGTCGATCGCCAGAATACGCGCGTTCTCAAGGGCAGCCGCCCCCATCGCGCGGGTGTCCTGAGCCACCTCCATCCACTCCTGGCGCTCTCGCACCCGCGGCGCCTGTCCCAACCCGAAATCAAAGACCGGCTTCTTGGCCACTCAGGACCTCCCGTGCGAGCTGGCGATACGCCTGAGCAGGCGGCGAGCTCGACGCCGACTTGAGCACCGGCACGCCACGCGCCGAAGCCTCGATCACCTTCGTATTCTGGCGGATCATCACGCGGAACACTTTATCGCCAAACATCCCTCGCAACGCCTCGATCGCCTGATTCGAGATCCGCGTGCGCACATCCACCATCGTCAGGAGAATTCCCAGGATCTCCAGCTGCGGGTTCAGCTTCTCCCGCACCAGGCCGATCGTCTCGATCAACAGCTGCATCCCCTTCATGCTCAGGTAATGCGCCTGAACCGGGATGATCACCCGCTGCGAGGCTGCGAGCGCGTTTACCGTGAGAACCCCCAGGCTGGGCGGACAGTCGATCAGAATGTAGTCGTAATCGGCCTGAACCTCGCGCAGCTTATCGCGCAGGATCTGCTCCCGCCCAATTGTCCCACCGAGGCGCTGCTCTGCCACCGACAAGTTGATGTCCGCCGGCGCCAGGGCCAGTCCCTCGAAGATCGGGGTGATGATGCGAGGAAAGCCGACTGAGGGCTCCGCCAACACGTTGAAGGTGCTCGCATCCAGGTCATCGGGGTTGAGACCGAGGCTCAGGGCCAGGTGCGCCTGTGGATCGAGGTCGATGAGCAGCACGCGCTGATGCGCCTCGGCGAGCGCCGCCCCCAGGTTGACGGTCGTTGTGGTCTTTGCCACGCCGCCCTTCTGATTCGCGATGGAAATGATCTTCGCCATGGTCTATCTGGCCTCACCTTGCTGTCGCGAGTGCTGCGGCGGAGCGCTGGGTGGAACTCCATCCGAGGATTTCCGCAGCGGACTGTGGCACCTCCAGTATAGCATAACCCTCCGCACCGTAGCAAGGGCACGCGCCGCACCATCACCCCTGCTGGCAACGCAGAGCCTCTCCACCACAGGCAAATGCGGCATAGCGGGATGGCAAAAAGGAGAGATACAGCGGTCGCCCACGTGGTGTGGGAACTACCGTGGTTGAAAGTGGACGTGGATGCACGGAGACCCGAACACGCGGGCAGGATGTGCACCCTCATCGGAAGGCGCGGGCGTGGCGAAGGGCCCCTGGCATGGCCCTTCGCCACCTCTTCATCACCGCGCGGCTCACCCGCGCGCTCGCTCAGATGTCGTAGTAGAGGGCAAACTCATGCGGGTGCGGGCGCAGCGCAACCTGTTCCACCTCGCGCTTGCGCTTGAAATCGATCCAGGCCCGAATTGCGTCTTCTGTAAAGACATCGCCTTTGAGGAGGAAGTCGTGGTCGGCTTCCAGCGCATCCAGCGCATCCGCGAGGCTGGCGGGCGTGCTCTCCACCGCCGCCTTCTCCTCTGGCGGCAGATCATACAGATCCTTATCGATCGGCTCGGGCGGCATGATGCGGTTTTGGATACCATCCAGGCCGGCCATGAGGAGCGCCGCAAAGCACAGGTAGGGGTTGCTGGAGGGATCCGGCGGTCGGAACTCAATCCGCTTTGCATTCGGGCTCTTGCTGTAGACCGGGATCCGCACGCACGCCGACCGGTTCCGCTGGCTGTAGATCAGATTGATCGGCGCCTCGTAGCCGGGCACCAGCCGGCGGTACGAGTTCGTAGTTGGCGCCGCAAACGCCAGAATACTCGGCGCGTGCTTCAGCAACCCGCCGATGTAATAGATGGCGATCTCACTCAGGCCGGCATACCCGCGCTCGTCCCAGAAGAGGTTCCTCCCATCCTTCCACAGCGATTGATGCACGTGCATCCCCGAACCATTGTCCTGGAACAGCGGCTTCGGCATGAAGGTGACTGTGCGGTTGTTCCGGCGCGCCACGTTCTTCACCACGTACTTGAACTTCATCAGCTTGTCGGCGGTCGCCAGCAGCGTATCATACCGGACGTCGATCTCGGCCTGCCCGGCAGTCGCCACCTCGTGGTGATGCAACTCCGTCTCGATGCCGGCCTTCTCCAGCTCGAGCATCATCTCGGTGCGCAGGTCCATGAACTGGTCCATGGGCGGCACCGGGAAGTAGCCCTCCTTGTAACGAATCTTGTAGCCAAGGTTCGGCCGCTCGTCTCGCCCGGTGTTCCACGCGGCCTCGGAGGAATCGACCGCGTAGAAAGCAGAGTGCGTCGTGCTGTCGAAGCGCACGTCATCGAAGATGTAGAACTCCGCCTCCGGCCCGAAGTAGGCCGTATCCGCGATCCCGGTGCTGCCTAGATACTCCTCCGCCCGGCGCGCGATATAGCGCGGATCGCGCGTATAGGGCTGCCGCGTGATCGGATCATGGACATCACACAGGATGTTGAGCGTCGGCTCCTGGGTGAACGCATCCACGAACGCCGTCCGCGCATCCGGGATCAAGATCATATCCGACTCATGGATCTCCTTGAAGCCGCGGATGGATGAACCATCAAAGCCGATGCCATTCTCGAAAAGCTCCTCGGTGAGGTGGCGGACCGGGATCGAGAAATGCTGCCAGATCCCAGGCAGATCCACAAATCGGAAGTCGACCACCCGGATGCCGTTCCCCCTCGCGAACGCAATCACCTCGCCTGGTGTCTTCAATGTCTGCTCTCCTCTACTGGCGCCGCCCCACAGAGCGACCCTTGTCACGAACCGATCCTGCCGGCAGCCAGCGCCTTCCTCGGTGCTGGCTGCCAGCGAATGCCAACCTTCTTGGGGCGCTCCGCGAGTCGCCCCACCCGCCGCCGATATCACCTTCCCCAAGAGCCACCCTGCCGGTCTCCCTCTGCGGTGTGCCCTTGCACAGGAGAAGCGCCGTGCGCCGGCTGCCACCTTTATCTTACCAGTGCCGTGTTACTGGCGTGTTAACGAGCGGTAACCAGGTTGTTACAATGTGGGGGCGGGCACCTCCTTGCGAAGCTCACAATCATCGGTGTCGATTGTCGTTAAGGAATGAGCGGGTAGTTGGGCCGGGGCGTGGTGAGCGCCAAGTAAAATAGTACAAAGATGTGGTAGGTACCCGGTGCAGGGGTGGCGAACATGACCGCATGCAA
>JAAZEM010000151.1 GCA_012512265.1 Armatimonadota bacterium
CTCGGCTTCTCCGGCAATGGCCAGATGGAGCCGGAAGTGGCCGCGCTGCTTGCCGAGCTGGACCCGTGCGTCTACGTCATCGACTGCCTGCCGAACATGACGGCGCCCCTCATCACCGAGCGCGCCGTGCCCCTGGTAGAGACGCTGCGCCGTGCCCACCCGGAAACGCCGATTGTCCTGGTGGAGGACCGCACCTTCACGAACGCGCTTTTCGTGCCGGAGAACCGCGAGCGGTGTGATAGCAGACGAGACGCCTTCCGCAAGGCATACGCTCGGCTCCTCGCCGCCGGCGTGAAGCACCTGTACTACGTGGAGGGCGAAAACCTGCTGGGCGACGATGGCGAGGGCACTGTGGATAGCTCGCACCCAACCGATCTCGGCTTCATGCGCATGGCCGACGCCCTGGAGCCAGTCTTGGCACCACTCTGCTGAACCACGTTTCGATGGGGCGCTCCCTCCCCTCGCCGGGTGGGGGAGCGCCCTGGAGTGCCGTGCCCGGCTTCCGGGCCCCCAAAAGGAGCCCCCGGGAAGAGGGGCGAACTGGCCTGGTGTTATGGTGTACCAAGAAGAGTTCATCCTTGAAACGTCTGGCCACCAGGAGATGCACGACATCACCAGCCAGGTGGCATCCATCGTCGCCAAGTCCGGCATCCGGATCGGAATTGCCCACGTCTTCCAGGTGGGGAGCACCGGCGCCCTCGGCACGATTGAGTTTGAGCCAGGGCTCCGGCGCGACCTCCCCGAGATGCTCGACCGCCTCATCCCACCCAGTCGGAGCTACGGCCACGAGCAGGCGTGGCACGACGGAAACGGGCACTCCCATCTCCAGGCGACGCTCCTCGGCCCAGACATCACGATCCCTGTGAGGGAGGGCCAGCCCGTCCTTGGCACGTGGCAGCAGATCTTCCACCTTGAGTGCGACATCAAGCCCCGCCGACGCGCGATCGTGGTGACCGTGTTGGGAGAGTGAACCTGGACAGCCGCGCTCTCGTCAAAGGGGTGAGAGGTTCCCGGATCTCGTACATCGCCAGGATGGGTATTGGAGGGGGGCGTGTACGTGTTGCGCGCTACGATCTTGCTTCTCGTCGCCTGGACGGCGGTCACTCCGTTGGGGGCGGCCCCGGAGGAGAGGACGATCTCCATCAACCTGAGGAACGCCGACGTGCGCCAGGTGATCGCCTACGTCTTGCGCGGCACCGATATCAACTACGTCTTCGCGGACGACGTCAGCGGGAGGATCACCTGCTCTCTGTTCGATCTTCCGGTCGAGCAGGCGCTTCAGGCGATCCTGAGCGCGGCTGATTGCGAAAGCGTGGAGGAGGACGGGGCGCTCTTCATCCGCAAGCGGACGCCGCCTCCCGAACCTGCCCCGGAAAAGAGCTCGCCGGCGACCGCCGCTTCGACAGCCGGCACTCCGAATCCCCCGCCCGCCAGCACCCAGGCGCCAGAGAATGTCGCCCCGGCAGCGGATAAGGCGGCGGACGCGGCCAAGGAGCAGGCCTCTCCGGTCTACATCATCATGCCGGTCGCTCCCTCTCCTCCTCCCCCCGGGCCGGTCCTCTACCGTTCGCCCGTGGGTTCTGGGAGCGTGCCGCCGGTTAGCACTCCCTCGCTATCCGGGTTCCTCCGGGGTCCAGTGACGCCCGGCAGAGCCTGGTTCGAGCAGATGGCGATGGGCTCGCTCTCCCAGATGCTCGCACCGCGCCCGTTTGTCTCTAGCTTCATCATGCCGGGGCTCGCCCCGTATTGAGGGGAGCGGGCGCGCTCAGAGCGCCGCCCCTCCGCTGCCATGCACCGTCCACCCGCGCGGGTCCCAGCGCGAGTGGTTGTCGTATCCGAAGAAGGCTGTCGCGGCCGTCACCGGAAAGCAGGCGTCCAGATTGGACTCTGCCAGGAACGCCTTCAGGCGGGGGGCATTGCCGAAGAGAGGTAGGATCCAACGGTAGTGGCTGGTGCGCGCCAGGCACTCCGTCTCGTAGATCTCAATGCCATCGACTCCCGCTTCCAGTAAGCCAAGCGCCCGCCGGAGCCCGGCGAGATGCGCCGCGCCTCCCTGGCTCCACGTAGCCCCCACTCCGCCGATCACTCGAACTTGGTAGCGGCGGCCCAGCTGGAGGTAGGGGCGCACATCATGCACGCCCTCGCCGGCGCACGTCTCCAGCGGGTCGAGCTGGAGGCAATCCACCAGGCCCTCGCGAAGCTACTGCTCAATATCCAGACCCTGGGCCAGATTGAGGAAGAGGCCGACGGAAGGGACGCGCACGGCCACGGGAATCCTGCGCCCGCGCTCCAACTCCAGCGCGCGCAGCTCACGGCGCAACAGGCGGAGCACTTCCGTGAAGTGGTCAGCCCGCCAGCGGATCCACCGTTCATACTCCTCGCGGTTGGATGCGTCGATCTTCAGAGGGTCGATGCCTGTCTCCTCGCGGAACGCCGCGACCATCTCGGGGTGATAGAGGAGCATCGGCACCTGCCGGCAGCAGCCGATCACAAGGCCATCGGGCGAGCGCTCTGCGACCTCTTTGAGGATCGCCACGCGCTCGCGGCGCACCTCGGGAAAGTAGTAGCAGACCACGCTGGTAAGGGGCGCTTTCGCGTTCTTGCCCCAGTCGTGCCACTGGGGGTTCTCGCGGAACCACCGGGAGGCGAACATCCCGCCGTAGGCGGGTCCATAGTGGCGGTTCATCGCGAGCCAGCCCCACACACGCAGGCCAAAGCGTTCTCGAAGGCCAAGCGCGCACTCCAGCGGGTCGTAACGCTCCTGCATCGTGATGCGTCCAATATAGTTGTCCGCCCGGTCGAACAGCTTTCTCGCTTCGGCCAGTGGAATGCACGGGAAGCGCGTCGTCTGCGGCAGTTTGCTGTGATACTCCACCCAGGAGCGGCCCACGGACCAAGCCAGCGTGCGCAGACCCAGCTCCGCCTGCCCGCCCGCGATCGTCGCGAACTGGTCCTCGGCGATCCGAACCGGGCCGTGGAAATACTCCGCCCAGTCATCGACGCCCGTGAGCGGCACCGGTGGATTCCCCGTCTCGCGCCGAAAGGCCTCCACCGACTCCCGAGTCACCGGCACCAGGCGCAGGCTCGCCAGCCCGGTGCGAGGCGTGTTGAACGTGTCGAAAGCAAACACGCGCACCACGCTCGCGGTCAGATCCGTCGCGCAGACGAAGACCTCCTCGCCGGGGCGCACCATACGCACCAGCTCCTCTTCGCCCGCCTGGATCAGGCAGCCATTGGCGGTCGCGCGGGCGAAAAGCGCATAGTACCCGGCCAGGGGCAGGCGCAGCTCCACCGGCTCCGCGGCCATGCCCGGAGGACAGATGAGCGCGGACTGCCCCTCCGCATCCTCGAACTGCGAACCCTCGGGCAGACCGCCCGAGTACTCCGCACACGCCTTCCGCAGGTCGCGCGTCTCCCACGCCTCTCGCGTGCGGTCTCGGCGGAGCGTCCACGGCGC
>JAAZEM010000152.1 GCA_012512265.1 Armatimonadota bacterium
GGCGATCATCTGTCTGGGCGCACCGGTCTCCCGGGCGCGCGATGCGCTCGGTTTGGGGCAGGACGGGCCGCCCTGTCGCCCCAGGTTGAGCTTGCTCCAGGCGGGGTTTACCCAGCCGGTCCGTTTCCGGACCGCTGGTGGTCTCTTACACCACCGTTTCAGCTTTGCCGGCAGCGCCGGCGTTTTCTTTTCTGTGGCACTTTCACTTCAGGTTACCCTGACGGGATGTTATCCAGCGCCTTGCCCTGCGGAGCTCGGACTTTCCTCGCCCTTCCGGGCGCGACCGCCCAACGGACTCCCTCCGCAGTCTAGATTCTACCACACCCCGCGTATTGCCGCAACCAGGAGATCAGCGGTTGAGACTTCGGAAGGGGCGAGCATCGGATAGGGCCGGCTACTCGCAGACACGCTCGGGGAGTGCCAGGATGCGGTTCCTTCGCCGGCGAAGTGGGAGCTATACTCGGGATGAACGCCGATGGACGAGATCGGCTGGCTGAACTGGGAGGATCTAGGTGATCGGTCTGAAAAGGCACACGGTCCGCATTGTCGACTATGATCCGGCATGGGCTGCCCGATATCGGGAGGAGGCGCGCGCGATAGAGGAAGCCATGGGGGCGCTTGCCATCGACGTGCAGCACGTGGGGAGCACGGCGGTGCCGGATCTGGCGGCGAAGCCGATCCTCGATATCGCGGTCGCGGTGGATGCGCCCCGGATCATCCCGGAGGTGGTCAGGCGTCTGGTGGCTATCGGCTACATCGACCGCGGCGATGCCGGGCGCGACGGCGGCTACCTGCTAGTGAGGGAGTCGGAGCCGGAGGTGCGGGTGGTTCACCTGCACCTCGTCTGCCGCGACGACGACCAGTGGCGCAACTATCTGGCGTTTCGCGACCTCCTCCGCGGCGATCCAGAGATCCGCGCGGGGTACGCGCGCCTGAAGCGCGAACTGGCGGCCCGGTTCCCGAACGACCGGCGGAACTACACGGCTGGCAAGGAGGCGTTTGTTCGGAGCGCTCTCATCCAGGCCCTCTCAAAGGGCTGATACCGGGCGGGCGCGACGCGATGGATAGGCTGCCCCGTAGAGGACGGGCCAGCGAACACCGGCCGGCTCTGAAAAAACCGCTTGACACATTCTCGCCCGGGGTGCTACACTGCTCCCACTATCATGGCGGTTTTACGCCGGGCCACCGGCCGGAGCAGGTGAAAACGCCCGTACGGCGCCCAGAGGGGCGCTTTGGCGGGGGAGGGAGGCACGACATGTGGCACTCTCGACGTGGTTTCACCTTGATCGAGCTTCTGGTTGTCATTGCGATTATCGCCATCTTGGCGGCAATCCTCTTTCCGGTCTTTGCCCGCGCCAGGGAGAACGCGCGCAAGGCGAGCTGCCAGAGCAATCTGAAGCAGATCGCGACGGCGGCATCGATGTACATCCAGGATTGGGATGAGAGGACGCTGGAGCGGACGCTGTGGGTGGCGAACGCGACGACGCATCCCTGGGCGCCCTATATCAAGAACGCCCAGGTGTGGCGCTGCCCCAGCCGGCCGCCGGGAACCTGGAGCTATAGCTACCCGTGCGACCAGCACAACCGGTCGCTCTCACAGTTCCAGTGGCCGTCTGAGTACATCATCACGTTCGACTCGACCGTGACGGGCCACCACCACAGCCGTTCCAGCTGCACCTGTAGCGATGGCCCGTGGGCCGGGGTCGCACGCATGAACCCGGTCCACAGCGAAGGCACCAACTGCGCCTTTCTGGATGGCCACGTGAAGTGGATGAAGCCCGCCGCGGCGTATAAAGAGCGGCACTGGGACTACAACGCGCCGTAGGAGAGCGCCGGGAGGAGCGCGTCAGGACTCGCGGGCGACCTGGGTAATGTAGCGGAGCTCTTCGGGGGAGAGCTCGCCGCCGCGAGTGCCGTCGTAGTGCGTGTTGAAGCTGAGCGCCATGGCGCGCAGGCGCGGGCCGGACAGGCCCTGCTCGCGCCATTGGGCTAGCATCTGGTCGATGGCCTGGCGCCGCTGCTCCGGGATCGCGTCGATGATGGCGGTGAAGCGGGCGAAGACCTGCTCGAGATCCGGCTCGAACTGGATCTCGCCGTCGGGTGAAAGAAGCGAGAAGCCGCGTTCGGGATCGTAGGAGGTCTCAAACTGGGCGCTTGAGCCGCCTGGTTTATCATACACGATGCCTACAAAGTCGGAGCTCGCCTCCAGGCGAACACACCCCATGGCAACGTCGCCGCGCTCCTGGCGCACCTTTTCGCAGTAGGCGCGCACGCGGCTTGCCAGTTCCTCCAGCTCTCGCATCTTCCTCCCTCTCAGCGTGCCTGTCTCTTTGCGCACGCGGGGCAAA
>JAAZEM010000153.1 GCA_012512265.1 Armatimonadota bacterium
CTTGCGTGCATTCTCGCGAGCGCGGGCGAACACCGGGAATAAAATCGCCGCCAGGATCGCGATAATGGCAATAACGACAAGCAGCTCGATCAGGGTGAACCCACGTAGACGACGCGATGCAGACATCGACCTTGCTCCTTTCGCGTTCACGTCTCTTTCGGTCAGGGTTGCCCTTCCCACACGATGGGGCGGATTGCCAGTAGTATATCACCGAGGGAGTGTCAGCTCAACAGCCGGGCCCCCCTTAACCTGCCGCGCCAGAGTGTCGAAATACCAGTACAGATAGGCTGCCGGCCACTACTGCCTGGATGGGCCTGTCGTGCAACGGCGGAGAAGCAGGGATGAGCGTCGTGCCTAACAGCGCCCTCGATACGGATCGGCCGCAGGATCTTCAAATCGCGCATGTGCTCTTCATGGACCTGGTCGGCTACTCAAGCCTCCCCATGGACGAGCAGACCCGTTTCCTCTCAGAGCTGCAGGAGGTCGTGCGCGCGACTGATGATTTCCGGCGCGCCGAAGCCAAGGGCGAGTTGATCTCTCTTCCCACCGGTGACGGAATGGCGCTCGTCTTCTTCCACAACCCGGTGGCCCCCATTCGCTGCGCCGTGGACATCTCGCGGGCGCTACGCAACCGGCGCCACCTCAAGCTTCGCATGGGAATCCACAGTGGCGCCGTCTACCGCGTTCAGGATATCAACGCCCACAACAACGTGGCTGGCAGCGGGATCAATATGGCCCAACGCGTCATGGATGCTGGAGACGCCGGCCACATTCTCCTCTCCAGCACCATGGCCGAACTCCTGAAGGAGATCCGCCAGTGGTCGTCGGCAATCCACGACCTGGGCCCCTGCGAAGTGAAGCATGGAGTCCGGATCCATCTTTACAACTTCTTTACGGGTACTGTTGGCAACCCGGAGCTTCCGGAAAAGCTGCGCGAGCGCCCGGCTACGGCCAGTCTGCTCTACGAGCTTCAGGCCCAACCCGATGAGAGGTACGCGCGCGAGATCGAGCTCCACTACCAGCTGATCGCTTCGGATGAAAGCGTTCGCCAGATCACCCAGTGCCTGGCGACAGCCCTCAGCATCCAGGCAGCTACCGCCATCCGCCGGCACGCCGCCGTGGCTACATTGGCGTTCGACTCCGACACCCTGAACGAAGCGCTCACGATGATTGCCGCGGGGCACAGCTTCTCACGCGTCGACCCCGCGGGCGAGGTGCCAGAGCAGCTTGAGAGCCGCCCCTGGAACGTGGCCGGTCTCCTCTACGAGTCGCTCACTCTGGCGGCGGAGCGGATCCAGACGGCGCAGCGGATGCTCGAGAGTCTCACCGGCGCCACACACCAGACGTTCCCCCGCGAGCTTCAGGAACGCTCCTGGCGCGCGGATGAGGCATTGCGCAACGGGTTACGGAGCACAGGAGCCGAGCGTCGCGCCTACCATCAGAACGCCCTCTCGCTACTTCGACGTGTCGTAGACGACCGTGCGGGCCGGCGCGATCACGCGGCCTGGTTCCAGCTTGGTTGGCTCGCCTGGAAGCACGCCCAGCGGCTGCACGAGGCGGAGGAGGCCTTTGCACAGTGCGCCCGGCTGACAACGGTCACCCGCGACCTGTTCTACGTGGAGAGCCTCCGGCACGTCGCTCACATCCGCTACTTGCGTGGCAACATCGTCGGTGCCTATCGGGCCATCGCCGATGCCCTTCAGGTCTCGCTCGACCCAGAGGTCCTCTTTGATGGCGCCCGCTATGC
>JAAZEM010000154.1 GCA_012512265.1 Armatimonadota bacterium
CGAGATCCGGAACGACACTCTCGTGCCCCATCACGACACTGATGCTCTGTCTTTCTCCTCGTCGCGGCATCGCCTTCACTACTCCCCCTCGTTGCCTACCCACTTTTTGACCGTGGCACACGCTTTCAGCACCAAGCGGTCACATCATCTAGACGGCTAGGCACCTCGGGCCAGGCCATGTAACGCCTTCAGAACCACGAGAGGACCCCAGCGTGGCTCTGCTGGGGGAGGCCAAAGGGGTCCGAGTCTCCAGAGGCCGGCCAGCAGGAGGTCTCCCCGGATAGGAGGAACCCCTCGGTGTGAAGGGACCTGGAGGAAGAGATGGTGGATGCAGTACTACGCGCCGAGATGATGAGGAGCCAGCCAGACTACGTGGTGTACATGCCGAAAAGCCTGGATGGGTCCACCTTCGATACGGGGAACGAACACTTCCTGGTCTTTGAGGGGCCAGACGGCTCTCTGATGGCAGTCTGGACTCAAAGCAGCTATGAGGGCGCGGGCGATCACCGCATTCTGTTTTCCCGCAGCGAGGATGACGGCGTCACGTGGGCGCCGCCGGTCCGGGTGGCTGGCCCCAAGCGCCCTGGCGATGGCTACATGGCCAGCTGGGGCTTCCCGCTGGTCTCCAAATCCGGGCGCATCTATGTCCTTTGGAACCAGTACCAGGGAATCGATGACGTGGTGCATCAGCACACCGGCACCATGGATTGCTGCTACAGCGATGATATGGGAAAGACGTGGTCGACACCCGCCACCGTGCCGATGCCGCGCAGCCCGCATGATGACCCGGACCCGAGCGTACCTTCCAATTGGATCGTCTGGCAGCTGCCGATCCGCGATCTGCGAGGGAGGTGGTTCACCGGGTTCACGCGCTGGGTGAGCAAGGCGGTGCGTACCCCTCCGCACAACGATAGCTGGACGGCCTGGGAAAGCGTCGTCGAGTTCATGCGCTTTGAAAACATCGATGACGACCCAGAGCCGGCGGAGATCCGCATCACCTACTCGGCCTGGGGCGACCAGGCGTTGCGAGTGCCCCACTACGCCAATCCGCTGTTGAGCATCGCTCAGGAGCCCAGCCTGGTCCGCCTGCCGGATGACCGTCTCTTCTGCGTGATGCGCACGATGTCCGGGTACATCTGGTACAGCCTCTCGGCAGACGATGGCGCCACCTGGAGCAATCCCCGCCCGCTGCTGCGCAAGGATCATGGCCGGCCGATCCTGCAACCCCTCTGCTGCTGCCCGATCTACCAGCTCGCGGATGGCCGCTATGTGCTCTTGCACCACAACAACGACGGCCGCTTCGAAGGGTGCACACCGGAGGAGACGGGCAAGAACCGCCGCCCGGCGTTCCTCGCCCTGGGTGAGTTTCGCCCCGGAGCCGAACAGCCGATATGGTTCAGCGAGTCGAAACAGTTCATGGACAACGACGGCGCGCGCCTCGGCCCGCTGAAGCGGATCGATATCGGCGTCTACCCGAGCTTCACCACGCGAAACGGGAACAACGTCCTCTGGCATCCCGAGCGGAAGTTCTTCCTCCTCGGCAAGCGCGTCTCCTCCGAGTTTCTGGCAGACCTGGAGGTACCCGAGAAGTGAGGTTCTGAGGGCGCGTGGCCAGAGCGCCTGCGCGATATTCGGAAGGGAAAGATCATGCGAGCGCGGCCAAACATCCTCTTCGTGATGACGGATCACACGAACGCGCAGGCCCTTGCGCCGGGGAGCCAGTGTCTGACGCCCCATCTGGATGCCCTCGCGGCCCAGGGGACGCGCTTCGCGCACTGCTACACCACGAATGCCATCTGCTCGCCGGCGCGCGCGTCGCTGATGACGGGGCTCTACCCCTCCACGCACGGCATGTGGGACTGCACGCACACCCAGCGCCGCGAATGGCTGGATGTTCCGCCCGACCGCTTCACCTACTTCTCGCGCATCCTGGCGGAGGCCGGATATTACAACGCCTATTTCGGGAAGTGGCACGTCGAGCAGAGCAACCAGCTGGAGCGTTTCGGATGGCATGAATATGACCTCGGATGCGCCAGCGCCCGGCCCCGGCGCATCCCCGGCACCGAAGTGGTCATGCCCAAGGAGGGCTATCGGGATTACCTCCTCGCCGCCGTCTCCGAAGACGACGCCATCCCGAGTCACCCCGCTTTCGACCGCGGCATCGACTTCATCCAGCGGCACGCTTCGGCGCAGCATAGCGACCGGCCCTTCTGCTGCTTCATCTCTACCTCCGAGCCGCACGATGCCTACGTCCCCCCGAAGCGGTTCTTCGAGCGCTATGACCTCTCAAGCATCCGGGTCAGCCCAACGCTGCGCGAGGACCCCGCCGGCAAGCCGGAGATCGTGCGCCGGATGCGCGCCGTGTGGGAAGGGCTTTCCGAGGCCGACTGGCAGCGGATCACGGCGGCCTACTGGGCCACAATCACCTTCCTGGATCACGAGGTCGGACGCCTCCTGCGCGCGCTCCGCGAGACGGGCCTGGATGAAAACACGATCATCGTCTTCACGAGCGATCACGGCGATATGCTGGGCGGGCACGGGCTTTTCGCCAAGGGGATCGGCACACCCTACGAGGAGGTCTACAACATCCCGCTGATTATGCGCGTGCCCGGAATGACCGGCCCGAACCCCGGCGCGGCTCCCGACCCCGCCAGGCACGCGCGGGTGAGCACCGTGGATCTCGGTCCGACGCTGCTCGACCTCTGCGGGGCGCCGCCGCTCCCGGACGCGCAAGGCCGGTCGATCCGGCCTCTGCTCGAAGGCAGGTGGAACCCTGAGGAGTGGCAGGAGGCGTATGCCGAGTTCTACGGCCAGCGCTTCGTCTACACCCAACGCATCGTCTGGCACGGCGACTGGAAGTACATCTTCAGCCCGGGCGGAATCGATGAGCTGTATCACCTCGGCAATGACCCCCACGAGCGCCACAATCTGGCGCAGGATCCGGCATTCCGCGAAGTGCTGCATGCGATGGTGAAGCGGATGTGGCGCAAGATGCGCGCCATCGGTGATGAGTCGCTGCTGAAAACGGAGTATGCCACCCTGCGCATTGCGCCCGTGGGGCCGGGCAACTGAGTGCTTTCGTGCCGCGGGAATGCAGGAATAGGCAGGCGTCTGCCGATTTGTAGTATAATAGAGTAGCATCTTGTCCGTGGGAGGTGGAGTGGATGGAAAGGCAAGATCAACAGATGCCGTGGTGGGCGCGCCTGGTCGCGGTGTCCGTCATGCTCCTGGTCAGCCTGGATCTTCTCCTGGTAGGCTGCGCGAGCCTGGGCCGGCCCGTGTTTCCGGCACTGACCAGGCACCTCGCGGCGGCCCAGCAAGCTGCGGCGCTCGATGGTGAGGTCCAACGCCTGCGCGATCGCTACGCCAGCTTTCGGCGGCGCTTCGATGCACGCGCGGAGGCTGCTCGGCCCGAACATGTCCGGAATCGGGCTATCGTGAGGGAAAGCATAGAAAGGGTGAGTCAATGAGGAACAACCCAGAGAATGGCAAGAGCAACAACCGGATTACGGAGGACTACGTCCTGCTCGATTCCGCTATGGGCGCCCTGGACTTCACCAACACCGATGCCTGGCGGATCTTCCGGATCATGGGCGAGTTCGTGCATGCCTTCGAGACGATGTCGAAAGTGGGGCCCGCGGTCTGTTTCTTCGGTTCGGCGCGCATTTCACCCGACCACCGCTACTATCAGGCGGCGGAGGCAACCGCCGAGATTCTGGCCCGGCATGGGCTGGCGATCATCTCTGGAGGCGGCCCCGGCATCATGGAAGCCACGAATCGAGGAGCCCAGAAGGGCGGCGCGCTTTCGGTCGGCTGCAACATCGAGCTCCCCTTCGAGCAGAAGCCGAACGACTACCAGGACGTGACGCTCAATTTCCACTACTTCTTCTGCCGCAAGACCGTCTTCCTGAAGTACTCCTCTGCCTTCGTCATCTTCCCGGGTGGCTTTGGCACGATGGACGAGCTGTTCGAGGCGGCCACGCTGGTACAGTGTCGCAAGGTGAAACACTTCCCGATCGTCCTCTTCGGAAGCGACTACTGGGGCGGCCTGTTGAAGTGGATGCGCGAGACGATGGAGCAGCGCGAGCACTGCATCGGCCCACACGACCTGGATCTGCTGCAGTTGACCGACGATACGGAAGAGGCAGCGCGCTTCGTGCTGCAAGGCATTGAGGAGATGAAGCAGCGCCAGCAGAAGATTGCCGCCAGCCACGGCCTGGAGGCATCACAGCTCCTGCCTGGCCGCGTGCTCCCGAAATGGTGATCGCGATGGGCCGCGCAGGCCGGTATTCAGGGCGATGCATTCGCCGGGGAACCACCCCACGCGCTCGCTCCCAGGCGAATGCTTCGCCGCGCGACGAAGCATCCCCAGGTCACGCGGCGAACCGGAACGCATAGAGATCCGCGTCCTTCAGGCGCACGCGCAAGCGCACCTTCTTCCCGGCGAGGGCGCTCACATCACTCGTGCCATTCCATCGCACCAGGCGCTCCAGCTCGTCGCCGTAGATCTCAGGGCACTCCCCCAGCGTGAAGCCGGGAATCGCGCGTCCGGCCTCATCCTGTAGCTCGACTTGCACGTTGCCTGCGGCAGAAGTGGCGTAGTTGATCGCCAGTCGTCCCCCAGAAAAGAGCAGCGGCCGCGTCACCACCTCGCCCTCCGCGTAGCCGGCGCGCACCGAGGCGAAGCCATCCACGCGCAGCGTCGCCCGGCGCAGCCGGCAGCTCGGATGCCGGTAGTGCTCTACGTAGTAGAGCGAAATCTCCTCCGGCGAGGTGGGCACCACGCCAAATGCCACCCCGATGTTCCGGTCGGTCCAGTTCCGCGGGTCGTGTCCGGGCCGGATGAACGCCTCCATGAAGGTGCGGTCAAAGTGGAGCCCGTCTCGGCTGGTGAGGAAGACCGCGTCCGAGAGTCCAGGCTCTCCATGCCCGGGATCCCACTGGCGGTCTGGAACGAAGCGCTTTGGAAAGGCGAGGAGGAGCTCCGGCGCGCGGAAGTACGGCGTCGTGGCGTTGGTGTAGAAGTGCTCTGCCGGCGTCTCTCCCAGATCAATCCATTGCGGCTCCGTCCAATGAATGAAGTCGTCGGAAGTGGCCATGAGCACGGCGCGCACTCCCTCGCGAAAGCCGCGGAAATAGGCAGCATAGCGGCCGCGCGCACTGTCCCAGAAGGCGACGTTCTGCGAGTCGAAGGCGCCCTGGGTGATCACCGGCTCCTCGCGCAGCATCCGCCAGCGGATCCCGTCCGCGGAGACGAAGGGAACCAGCGAGTCCCGAGGGCCGGCGCTGGCGAGCGCCTTCCAGCGGTGCTCCGGCAAGGCCGCGGGATTGGTATCCAGGAAGGGAGTGAAGTTGTGGCATCCCCGGCCCATCCAGACGATGTTGTTCGCCCGAGAGCCCTGGATCTCGAACAGCCCGAGCTCCGGCTTGCTCCAGGCGATGCCATCCCGGCTTTCGGCATAGCAGGTCACTTCCGGCATGCCCGGGTTGCCGGCGCCCCGGTAGTAAGCTCGGTAGAGACCGCCCTCCTTCGCCACGGTCACATAGAAGCTGTGGCGGCCTTCCCAAGGGAGGTCAAACGGGAAGGAGACCTCGCGCGGCACCGGAGAGTGAAGCCGCAGCTCCGTGTTCACGGCGCGATCGATCAGGTAAGAATCGACGAAGAGCTGCAGGCGATCGCCAATCTCTATCGCGCCCTTCCCGGCACCGGTGGCAGTGACCCGTTCCATCGGCTTCCTCCTTACCTCGGACGCCCTCGAGGCGGTGCTCGAACTTCCGCCCGGCAGCCGCCACTCGTGGCCGGCGCCCGCCCATGCCCCCGGTGTTCGCCTGGGATGCGCCTATTCCTCCTGTGGCGCGAAGCGGTAGGGCTATGCCTCCATGACAATCGGGATGATCATCGGCTGCCGTCCCGTCACGGCATAGAAGAAGCGGCTGAGCGAAGAGCGCACATCTGCTTTGACCGTGCCCCAGTCGGGCACGCCCTCGCTCTCCTGCAGAGACTCGAGATCGGCGCGGATCCGCAGCTTCGCCTCCTCGATCAACGGCTCCGACTCCTGCATGTAGACGAAACCACGCGAGACGATCTCCGGGCCTGCGATCACCTTGCCGGTATCGCGCTCGACCGTGATCACGGCGACGAGGATCCCATCCTGCGCCAGGAGCTGGCGGTCGCGGAGAACGATGTGGCTGACATCGCCAATCCCAAGCCCATCCACCATGATCGGACCGCCATCGATATGCCCGGCGATGGTGGCGCTCCCGTCGCTCAGCTCCAGGATATCCCCCGGCTCCATCTTGAGCACGCGATCGGCAGGGTGCCCGAGCGATTCCACCAGGCGCGCATATTGAGCCACGTGCCGGCGCTCACCGTGGAATGGGAGCACGTAGCGGGGGCGCACCAGGTTGTACATCATCTTCTGCTCATCCTGGTAGGCGTGCCCGGAAACGTGGACCGGCGCCAGGGGATGGTAGACTACATCCGCGCCCAATCGGAAGAGGTGGTTGATCGTGCGGTTCACCAGGTCCTCGTTCCCCGGAATCGGCGTAGCCGAGATGATCACCGTATCGCCGGGCTGGATCTGCACCTTCTTGTGCTCCTCCGAAGCCATCAACGAGAGCGCTGACATCGGCTCGCCCTGGCTCCCCGTCGTCAGGATGGTAACCTGATGGCCGGCGAGGAAATCGATCTCCGGCACCGCGATGCGGGTATCGGCAGGCACGTCCAGATAGCCAAGCTGGGAGGCAATGTCGGTGTTGGCCGCCATGCTCCGCCCCAGAATCGCCACCTTGCGCCCGAAGTCGGCGGAGACCTGGATCGCCTGCTGGATGCGGTGAATGTTCGACGCAAACGTGGCGATAATCACCCGGCGCTCCGCGCGCTGGAAGACATCGTAGAAGGTTTGCCCGACGATCCGCTCCGAGGGCACATAGCCCGGCCGCTCCACGTTGGTCGTATCGGTGATCAGGAGGAGCACGCCCTGATTGCCCAGGCGCTCGAAGCCGGCGAAGTCCGTCATCCGACCATCCACCGGGGTGGGATCGAACTTGAAGTCGCCGGTGTGGACGATGATGCCCTCCTTGGTATGGATGCCGAGGCCGATCCCATCAGGGATGCTGTGCCCGACGTGCATCGTGTCGATGGTGAACGGCCCGATCGTGACGGTCTCACCCGCCTCGATGACATGCTTGGTCGCCTGCTCATCCAGGCCCCACTCAGAGAGCTTGGCATCCACCAAGCCAAGGGTGAGCCGCGTGCCCCAGATTGGCACGTTCAGGTCACGCAGGAGGTACGGCAGCGCGCCGATGTGATCCTCGTGGCCATGGGTCAGGATAACGCCGCGCACCTTATCGGCACGCTCGATGAGGTAGCGAAAATCGTTGATGACGATGTCGACCCCGAGCATATCGTTCTCGGGAAACATGAGCCCGCAGTCGACGATCAGGATGTCGTCGTCCTGCTCGACAATCGTCATATTCTTCCCAATCTCGGTAACACCCCCGAGCGGGATTACACGAAGCATAAAGTCCTCTTGGCGGCCGTAGTGAGTTGTCAGGCGGAGGCCGGCCAGGCTCCGCCCCGGCGTTCGCGTTGGGGATGGCATCGTGAGGTAAGGTCGCCACGCTGAGCGTAGCGAAACACCCCCGAAAGGGAGATGCTTGGCTGCGCCCAGGATGACGGGCCACGATGGCGTCCGAACCCAAATGGAACACCCCTGCGTCCCTCGGATCTCGGACGGCACTGCCGAAGACGAGACGGGGAACGCATGCCTTCTCGTTCCTCTGTAACAATTATAGCGGATCACCCCATGCGGATCAACAGAAGCCTCCCGCCTCACGAACGCGCGCGCTGCGTCCAACGAGTGGTTGACCGCCGGCCTCAGAGATGCTATGATTGGGCGCGGAGAGAGATGATGCGCATCGCTTTGACTATCGCCGGGTCCGACTCTGGTGGAGGCGCCGGCATCCAGGCTGATCTCAAGACTTTCGCCGCGTTCGGCGTCTTCGGCACCTCCGCGATCACCGCCATCACGGCCCAGAACACCCTCCGGGTGGAGCGCGCGGATGCCCTCGATCCGACGCTGGTGGGGGCACAGATCCGGGCCGTTGCCACCGACCTGCACCCGCACGCCGCCAAGACGGGCATGCTTGCCAACGCCGCCATCATCGACACGGTGATCGCGTGCGTTACCGAGTTCAACATCCACCCCCTGGTGGTCGATCCCGTAATGGTGGCCTCGTCTGGCGACGTCCTGCTGGAACCCGAGGCGGTCGTGGCACTGCGTTCGCGGCTACTCCCGCTCGCCGACCTGATCACCCCGAACCTGGCCGAAGCGGAGGTACTCACGGGCCAGCCGGTGAGAAACGAGTCGGAGATGCGCGCGGCTGCTATCGCGCTCGTGGAGATGGGAGCCAGCGCCGCGCTCGTCAAGGGAGGGCATCTCTCCGGGGATGAGATGGTCGACCTTCTCTTTGATGGCCGCGAGTTTCACGCATTGCGCGCGCGCCGCCTCCCGGCAGACAACCCGCACGGCACGGGATGCACGCTCTCGGCAGCCATCGCCGCCGGGTTGGCGCGCGGCGTCTCGCTTCCTCTCGCCGTTTCGCGGGGCGTGGAGTATGTTCGGCGGGCGATTGAGACGGCACCGGGCCTGGGCCGCGGTCGCGGTCCTCTCAACCACTTCCCGGAGAGCTCCCCAACAAGGGAGTAGGCCGGTGAACAGGCGCAGCCAGGCGCGGGCTCAGCAGCCCCCTCCGGGCCTAGCCGCCGTGTGCTGCAGCTGCCCCACCTATCGCGTTAAGCTCCGCTCCTTCCATGCCGAATTCGGAGGTGGCGGTCCCTCTGGAGCGCCGGTGAGATTTCAACCGAAGGAGCATGCGAGTGGTGACCGTGCCGATAGAGCCTCCCGTATCCGGCCAGCCCGTCCCTTCCGCGCTGCCCGCGCCTGTTGCGCCCGATGCCGGTTTCTCGCGATTGCTTGAGGAGACCCTCGCGCAGCCTGTAGTGGCGGATCCCTTACCCATCCCAGAACCCGTCGTGAGTGAGGACGCGCCCTCCACTCACGCGACAGTCGATGGGATCCCCCATCAGGCCGGCCAGGCGGTGATCTGCCTCCGTGAAGGGCAAGGCCAACCGGTACCGGATGCCGCGCGGCCCGTGGTCAGTTCCGAGAGCGCCCCACCTGACCAGGAGGTGGACGCCCAGGCCTCTGATCCACCCCTCCGTGCGGAGCAAGAGCCCGAGGAGGGGGCGGAGCACGCTCTCTATCCGACACTATTGCCGGCGCTGATCCCCCAACCCGCCCCCGAGCCGGCTGCGCCTGCGGCAAACCCCACTGCGGACGGGTCGTCAGATCGCCTGGTGGCGCGCGCGGCGGATGCCGTACGCCCGCATCACCCGTGGGAGAACACCGACGGCCGTCCGATGCCGGTCGCGGAAGCGGGAACAAGCGCACCGGCTCATGAGTCTCGCGCCAGTGCCGACGCCGAGGGTGCAGGAGCCCCTCTCCCACCCCAGGCACCAGCTCCAGCGCCGGCAGCCCGGATCGATTTTGGTAGCGAGAGCCCGGCGGTTCCAGAAACCGCTTCGGTTTACGATACATCTCAACCCACGGATAGCGCGCGAGAGGCAACTCCGCAGCAGACCAGAATGTCTGATCGAGCGCATGAGACACCGGCCTCCGTCCGGCCGGCAGACCATCCCCCGGTGAGCGAGGGCATCAAGCCCTCGCGGCCAGTGGAAGCACTCGTCGCGCCCGCGCCGTCGCAGCCATCCGAGCATCCGGGGCCGGCCGCCACAGTGGCATCCCTGGGCGCGGGCAGCCAGCCAGCGGAGCCCCGTCTCGCGCTGCTCAACCTGGTTACCCCCCCAGAGGAGCTGATTCTCGATCCGACCGCGGTTCCAGTGGCGAGCGCCACGAGAGTGGCCGCCTCCGATAGGCCGGCAGGTCCCGCCCCCGTGGAAACGGCGTGGGAAGCACGGGGGGCAGTCCTGGAAGACATCCTCGCCGCTTCTCGCAATCGCTCAGCCCAGGGCGGGGAGAGCATGCTGACGGCAGATCCAATGCAGACCGAGGTGCCACCGGCACACAGCGCCCCCGATGGCGTGGCGGACGGCGCGCTCCGCTTCGTGGAGGGCATGGAGCCCGCTCGGATTCCAGCTGGCGACGAGTCGGCACGAGCGGCGGTCGCACCGCGCCAACGGGAACTCACCCTGCTTCGCAGCACGATCCCCGCGCAGAACCTGCTGCATCCGATTCCCGAAGACGCGCACAACGTCGAAGCGGCCCAAGAGAGTGACTTGCCCGCCGGCATCCCGGCGGTGGAGAGCGGCGAGAGTGCAGCTACGGGCGATACCATCGGCCTGCGTCCAGAGCAGGGAGTCCTCCATTCGCCGCAGGTCACGAGCGCCAGCCCTAGTGGGGCCGAGCCAGCGCGCGCTGTTGCACCCACTCGATATGAGGGACTCGCGCTTGACGGTCCCGCGCAACAGATTGTGACGGCGGCGCATCTTCGCCTGCGAGGCGATGGTGGGACCGTGGAAATGCGCCTCGATCCCCCTGAATTGGGTCAGGTCCGTCTCCAGGTGACGCTGCAGGATGGCGTCCTGGTTGCCCACCTGGGCGTAGAAACGGCGGCAGTTTGCCAGCTACTCGAGGGCCAGGCCGCGGCGCTTCGCTCCGCGCTCCTCGATTGTGGGCTGCCAGTCCAGTCGCTGGAGATCAGCATGGGCCTGGAGCATTCCAGTGGGCACCCGGCCCACGCCAATCAAGAGGAGACGCCCCGTTGGGGCCAGCAAAGCCCCCCCGAGGGTGTGCCAGTCTCCCCGGCTTCACCAGCGCCGGGGCGGTCCTCGCACCGAGTCGCGGGGATCGACTATTTCGCATGAGACGCCGCCAGGTCGAGGTGCTAAAGCCAAGGCGCTCGTCTGCCGATACAGATAAGGGGCACCTTGGTGTTCGAGTAGGGAGAGCATGGGCAGGCGCGGGTAGGCGAGCAGGATGCGCCGGAATCGACGCCGGCCCGAAGTGTGTGCATCCCGCTCGCTGGAGCGTACGCGGTCCCTCGGTGGAGCATGCCCGAGGGCACACTGCGGCTGCCCCGTGAAAGCGCCTATCCAGGAAGGGCTTCCCGGATCAGGGATTGCGTCTGTTCGGCTATCACGCCGGATGGACTCTCAGGTAGAGGAGCTTGGGTACGATGACGGATCAGCCTCTGAGCCAGGAGATGATCGACGCGCTGCTACAGCAGGCAGAGGGCGCCGGATCGGCGCCTGCCGAGAGTTCAGACAAGGCGGCGCCACCACAGCCGGGGGATGCGACCCCCGTTGCGGAGGCCGCTGCCAGGGAACCAAGCGCCGATACCCCCAACGAGGCCGCCGCCGCACCGCCCCCAGAGGCAGGCGCCAAAGAGGGGGCCGTCCCAAGCGGGAGCCCATCTGCGTCGCCTGCGCCCGCTGCAGCGCCAGCCGTCCCCCAGGATGTGCCTGGGTTCCAGATCAGCGCGCCGAGCCCAGGCCCGCTGGGTAGCGCGCAGGGCGGCACTGATAGCACGGCGGGGCCTACCGTGCGCCCCGCGCTCTTCTCTCCCCTCCCGGCCTCGCCCCCCCAGGCTGGCGGCTCGTCCATCGATCTGCTGCTGGATTTGCCCCTTCAGGTGACCGTTGAGCTGGGACGGACTCAACTCTCCGTGCGCGAAGTGCTGGGGCTTGGCACCGGTTCGGTCGTGGAGCTTGAGAAGCTGGCGGGAGAACCCGTCGACCTGCTGATCAACGGCCGTCTGATCGCCCGTGGCGAGGTGGTGGTGATCGACGAAAGCTTCGGGGTGCGCGTCACGGAGATCGTGCGTTCGGGCAGCGCAACGCTGCATCGATAGGAGTTCGAGGAGAGGAGAGTATGGTCGCCGAGGTATCTGAGCAAACGCGTTCGCGGCCTGTATCCATCCTGGTGGTGGATGACGATGCCATGGTGCTCCAGGTGATGGCCGCCGGTCTGCGCCAATCCGGCTATGCCGTGACCACCACGACAAGCCCACTGGATGGCCTGCGGATCCTGCGCGAGAACGTGTGCGACCTGGTGATCAGCGATGCCTACATGCCCGAGATGGATGGCCTCACGCTCGCAGAGACCGCGAACGGCATCTTCCCCGAGCTGCCCATCGTCATGCTTACCGGCTTCGGCACCGTAGACCTGATGCGAGAAGGACTACGCCGGGGCGCGAGCGACTTCATCACGAAGCCGTTTCGCATGCGTGATATTCCGATTATCGTCGAGCGCAACCTGGAACGCAAGCGTCTGGAGAAGGACCGCCTCTCGGAGCGGAGCGGCCGGATCCTCTTCCAGGCGATCACCTCGTTGCTCACCGCGGTGGATGCCAAGGAGCACTGCACGGCCCAGCACTCCCGCCGCGTTGCCGATATCTCGCTCCAGATCGGTGCCGCCCTGCAGCAGCCGGAGGCAGAGATGCGCGTCCTCGAGCTGGCTGCGTGGATGCACGATGTGGGGAAAATCGGGACTCCTGATGCGATTCTCCGCAAGCCGGGCGGGCTCACCGACGACGAGTGGCAGGTGATGCGAGAGCATGCAGCCAAGGGCGGCGAGATCATCGCGCAGATCGAGGACCTCCGCTATCTCGCCTCCGTCATCCGCCATCACCATGAGCGCTATGACGGCACCGGGTATCCCGATCGACTGCGGGGCGATGCGATCCCCCTCCTTTCCCGAATTATCGCCGTGGCCGACGCCTTCGAGACGATCACCTCGGACCGGGGCTACCGCAGCAGCCGCCCGGTTTCGGTCGCGGTTGATGAGTTGAAGAGGCATAGCGGCACGCAGTTCGATCCCGTCGTTGTGGAGACGCTCCTGCGCCTGCTCGAGAGTGGCCGGGTGCTCTAGTCGCGCGCTCCTCCCCCAGCGATTGTCCCCCTCGTTCAGGGAAGACGGGCCCGCCTCCGCTCCGCCCCTGCCCCACCAGCCCGCGGCACCCCGGTTGCACTATTACTCCATGGGAGGGCTGACACTCATGGAGAGCGACCACCTTTGGAGACTCTACAAGGAGACTGGTGACCTTGCCGCACGGGAGGAGCTCATCCTCCGCCACGCCTTTCTCGTTCGCTGCGTCGCCGATCGGTTGGGGTTCACCGGGTCAGCGGGGCTTGATCGCGATGACGTGATCTCCTACGGCATCATCGGCTTGATCGATGCCGTAGAGAAGTATGGCGCCTGTCCCAGCCCCTCGTTCGAGTCGTATGCTAGGCTCCACATCCGCGAGGCGATTCTCAACGCGATCCGGGCGCGGCGCGGGCAGCCTCGGTCATTGCGCGCCTCGGCAGACGCCATCGAGCAAGCGGTGAGTGACCTGCAGCAGCGCCTGGGTCGGCACCCCACGATGGAGGAGGTGTCGGCAGCCACCGGACTCAGCGAGGAAGAGATCGAACGGGTTCTCATCTGCCTCGAGAGCGACGGTACCGCGTTGTCTGAGAGCGGCGACCTCCCCGAGGGCGCTTCGGATAACCTGACACTGATGCCGCCGGACAACGGCGATGACGCGCCATCGCCGGCTGATCCGGGAAGGACGGCGAGGGCCGAGCAGCGCCGCATCCTCATCGAGGCGATCCGCAGGTTGCCTCCCGAGGAACGCCTTCTCCTCAGCCTCTACTACATCGAGGAGCTGACGCTTCCGGAGATCGGACAGGTGATGAACCTGCCCGAGGCACAAGTCTCGCAAATCCACACAAAGGCGATGATGCGCTTGCGCGCGCACCTGCGCACGCAGGCCGATCTCTTCGCGGCAGCCTGAGGAGAAACCGGTGATCCATCTGACGCGCCTCGATAGCGCCCCGATTGTAGTGAACTGCGACCTCGTCGAGAGCATCGAAGCCACCCCGGATACTCTTCTTTCCTTGACCACGGGGAAGAAGATCCTGGTCAAGGAGAGCGTCGCCGAGGTGGTCGAGAAGGTGGTTGCCTTCAAGCGCCTCATCGCGGCAGGGCCGCGAACGGATGGGGCTATGAACGCGGCACGGGATGAGCCCGCACGTGGCACGCCATGAATCGCGCGCTCCCGCGCGCGGCGTTTCCGGGGTGCTCTGGGCACTCACATGAGGTGCGCACGCGCGAACGCGCCTGGCTTGATGATACACGCCCCATCGATCGGACCCAGGCGCAGCAGATGGGCATCACTGCTGATGAGGTAATCGGCGTCTCCCTCCAGGGCGCACTCCAGGAACTTATCGTCTTCCGGGTCATCCTGCACCAGGTGAAGAGTGCGCGTGGGGCACACTTCCTCCGCATCCTCCAGCAGCAGGCTCACCCGATGTCGAAACGCCTCGCTCGTATGGGCCTTGCGCAGGATGTGGTCCATCTCGCGGCGGATGGCGGCGCTATAGAGAAGCTGCAATTGGTTCTCCTCACACGCACTCAGCACGCGTGCCGGCGCACTGCGCGGATTCCAGTAGGCCGCCACGAAGAGGTTGGTGTCGAGCACCACCCGCAATCTCGCCGGCCGAACCACCATCCGCAATGCGACAACCCGCCCTCCTTGCTCGCCCATACTCTCCTTTTCGGCGTCACTGCGCGCCGCCCTGCCTTGCCCGGCGCCCACTGGAAGGATCCGGGCCGCCGGGAGCGAAAGGGACGCTATCCGGCGCTTCCAGCCGCACGCAAATCAGACCCTGTACCTCCACAACTCAAGCCAAAGGGAACCGCAGAGAGCGTACCTTCTTGGCAAGCTGATGAAAAGGACAGATCCGAATGCCGTTTCCCAGCCCCAGAGAGCACATGCGGCACTGGCACTTCCCGGTCGTCATCCTCTGCCTCCTGCTTCTTCCGGCGGCTGATGCTGCAGCCGCCACGAGCCTGACGCCGGCGACCCTGAGTGCCCTGGTGCATGCGAAGAACGAACCTGGCGCTGCCAGCAGTGCGGCACTCCACCTGCGTGGCAACAACACCCTGGTTCTCCTTCCGGTCGCGGGCGCCCAGGCGGGCGTGGCGTTGCGCGCCCATGCCGGAGCGAGCGCGTCTCAGAGCGTTCGCTATCGCGTGGTTCGCGCGAATGGCCACGAGATCCACGCAGGCGCATGCGCTCCTGGCAAGGAGGTGGCGTGGACTATCCCCGCCGGGGTGCGCTGTCTCCTGCAGATTGAGGCGGGCCAAACGCCCGCGACTCTGGAGGTGCGCAACGCAGGAATCGGAACGCACGCAGCGCGGAACGCACCGGCGCATCTCGACCGCGGTGCGGGCCAGCAGTGCTTTCTCGTGCCGAAAGGCACTCGCTCCTTCACCCTCACCGCCCGTGCTGAGGGCGGAGCCGGGAAGGCCGTCGTGCGTGACCCATCCGGTCAGCCGGCCGCCAGCGCCACGCTCTCCTCGGGCGAGGATGCGCTCCTGAAGGTGACGGTTGACGCGAAGAGGAGCGACCGCTTCTGGTCGGTATCGGCCGAGCCAGCGGGAGAAAAGGGGTTCACCAGCGTGCGCCTCGCCTTCAGCGGCGAGATCCCGCCGTTTCTGGCGCCGGATCCCAGTGGCCTGGCGCTTCCCTTCATCCACTACCCTGCGGTCGGCGCACTCCTGATGAGCGATGGCAACCGGTCTGCGACCATCGAGGCGGTGATCGCCATAGAACCCCAGGCCGATCGCTTCGTGCGCGCGCAGATGAGGCGCGCGGGGGCCTCACGCGCGATGTGGACGACACGGCCTTCACCGTTCACGACGGGTCGAGTGCGCATCCTGCTGCCTGATCGCCTCGCCTCTGGCGCCTATGAGCTGAAGACCACTCTGCAGGACCAGCAAGGGGCGATCGTGGCAACACACGCGCAGCCGATCCACGCCGCGAGCGGGTTCGCGCACGTCGGGAAGGAGCGCCCCCTGCTGGAGTTGATCTGCCAGCCTCAATCCGATGATTCCGGCGCAAGCTACCAGCTGCGAGCCCGGGTGGGAATCGACCCCACCTGCTACTCGCAAGTGCGTATACAGAGGGCCCTCTATCGGGAGGGAGAGAGCCAACCAGCCTTCAAGGAGGAGCTCGGCCACCCCACGGGAGAGGTATTGCCGCTGAAGACCCCGGCGGGCGTCTCGGGCGGACTCTACCGGATGGCGCTGAACCTCGTGAGCCAGGAGGGCAAGCCACTCGCCACAACCTCTAGGAGCTTCTATCTGGAGGGCAATCGCTGCTTCATGGAGGTGCCTCCACCCGCGCAGGCAAAGAAAGCGCCGCTGAATAAGAGCCAGCGCACGCGCGGATACGTTCTCTTCTCGCGGGTTTACCACGAGGCGTTCCCTTACAACTACGAGCCGCCCTGGGAAGATATCGGCCGGCCGCTGTACGTCTGGGCAACGCCCGGAGAGGATGAGCCGGCGACGTTCGGTGTTTACACTCTCAAGCCCCTCCAGAAGGCGCGCGTGAAGGTAGGAACCCTCTCTCGCGTTGGCGGAGGCGGCGTCATCAATCCCTCCAGCATCGAGGTGCGCCTGGCTCGCTTCTGGCCCCAGCGCACCAGCGATCACAGTGCCACCTACCGCCTGATCCCGGAGCTGCTGGAGCCGGTCACCACGGCGACGATCCCAACCGGTCGCATCTCGCAATACTGGCTCACGCTTCACATTCCGCCCGGTACCCCCGCGGGCGATTACCGGGGAATGATCACCTATCAACCGGAGAATGCCCCGGCGTCGCAGCTCAAGCTGCTGGTGAAGGTGCTCCCATTCCGGCTGGAGCGGCCAGCCTCGCGGACGTGGGGTCTCTACGCCGACAGCACGCGGTGGCGCGGCGCTACAGACGCCACCATCGAGCGCGAGATGCGCGACATGAAGGCGCACGGGATCGACTCGCTCGCGCTCTCCGCGCTTGCCCACGGCACGCTGACCCACGCGGGCGAGAAGCTCACGGTTGATTTCACGCCACTCTCGCGCCTGATGGGGATCTACAAGCGAGTGGGGTTGCGCGGGCCGGTGATCCTCGATCTGCGCGATCTCCCCCAGGTGATAGCGCAAGCTGGGGGTGCCAGCACGAAGCCGGATGACCCTGTAGTGCAACGCCTGGCCGGTATCGTGCTCTCGGAGCTGGCGATGCGCGCCGAAACGGAGAAGTGGCCGCAGGCGGTCTACCAACTCGCGGACGAGCTGAACGCCCATTCCGCAAGCTCGCTGGCCACGGCACGGGCACTCCTCTCGCTTGGCAAGACCGCGTCACTCCCCACTCTGGCCTTCCTCGCTAGTCCCCAGGACGGGATGAGAGAGCTCGACGCGCTCATCGATCTCCCGTGCTACGGCGCCGAGGCCGTCGCCGGCGACAAGGACGGCGCCCTGCGCAAGGCGCTCAAGGAGGCGAACAAGCCCCTCTGGTGGCACGGGAGCGGCTGCACCTCCCCCCGGCTAGAGGGAAACCTGACCGCCAACCGCTACCTGACTGGCATCGCATTCTGGCGCTCCGGCGCCGCCGCGCACTGGATCCAGACCTACCAGCGCCCCATGGGCAACGCCTACTCCGATTTCGATGGCGATGGCCAGATGACGGGGAAGGACCTCTGCCTGACGTACCCGGCGCCAGCCGGCGGGGCGGCAGTGCCCACCATCCAGTGGGAAGGGATCCGGGAGGGCTACGACGATTACCGCTACCTCTACACGTTCCAGCAGATGGTCGCGCGCGCGAAGCGCTCCGGCCACGAACGCGGAGCGAAGTACGCCGCCCAGGTGGAAAAAGAGGCGCAGGAGCGGCTGGAACGTCTCCCCTGGGGCGCCGAGCCAGAAGGCTTGACCGCCTACGAGGCCCACGCCTTCCGCAAGTGGCTCTCGAAATACATGGGCACGCTCGTCAATAAGCTGAACTCGTGAGCTGAGATTCCGAGCCACGGAGGCAGGGCGCAACCCGGCGAGCGGCGATAAATCACCGCGCTGCTTGCGAGCGAAGCCCTGCCGGGCTGGGTTGGGGATACTCCCAGATGTCTCAAAACGGCGCTGGCTGGGGGGAGAAGCCTCAAAGGGGCTTTGCCGGAAAGCAGCGCGGAGCTTCGAGCTCCGCGCGTGCGGGCGCCCTCTCCCTATGTCGGAATCCCAAGACTCGTGAGGCACGAGGCCAGGCGGTCACGCGCGAAGACGGCCGATGCGCTCCAGGAACTCGGCGAGGGCCTCCTCCCAGGGGCGAAGTACCTCGGCGCGTCCCGTCAGCTCCAGGACGTAGGGCCGAAGCACCGAGTAGGCGGGCCGGCGCGTGGGGCTGGGCCACTCGTCGGATGAGATCGGACGCACGATGCCCGGATCCAGCCCGGCCATCTCGAGGAGGCGCGCGGCGAAGCCATGCCAGGAGACCTCTCCCCGGTTGGCGGCGTGGTAGGTTCCATAGAGCGGTTGCTCCAAGATCCGCGCGATGGCGCGTGACAGGTCGCGCGTATACGTCGGCACGCCCACCTGATCCGAGACGACGCGCAGCTCTTCGCCGGCATCGGCGCGCTGCAGGATGGCGAGCGGGAAGTTCTTGCCATGCTCCCCATAGAGCCATTGCGTGCGCACGATGTAATGACGTGGGCAAAGCGAGCGCACCAGCTCCTCCCCCGCCAGTTTGGAGGCGCCATAGATGCTCAACGGGTTTGGCGCGTCAAACTCCGTATAGGGGCGCCCTTTCTCGCCATCAAAGACGAAGTCGGTGCTGATCGCGACGAGGGCGGCGCCCACGGCATGACAGGCGCCCGCCACCGCGGCCGTTCCAAGAGCATTCACGCGGTAGGCCCCGTCCGGGTCGCGCTCGCACCCATCCACGTTCGTGTACGCGGCGCAGTGGACGACGGCATCGGGCCGAACGGCTTCCAGGAGAGCGTGGACCGCGCGCGCGTCGGTGATATCGACGCAGTGATCCGGCCCGCGCCGGCCCGCGCCAATCACATCATGCTGCTCGGAAAGGATCTCCACCAAGTCGCGGCCCAGCATTCCAGCCGCGCCGGTGACGAGAACGCGCATCTCGGGGTACCTCCCAACCATCGGGTGTCGCCCCCACTATAGCAGGGGGCTACCCACCTCGTCAAGCAAGCGAGCGAGGGCTTGCCGATGCTGCCCCGATGCGGTAGAATGAGCGCAGGGCACGGTAACGCGCCCTGGATCACCTGGAAGGAACCTGACATGCAGTTGGTATCGGTTGTTTTGGTCGGTCTGGCCGCGGGCGCGCTGAGCGTCCTGCTGGGGGTTGGCGGCGGTGTGATCATCGTTCCCGCGCTCATGTATTTCGCCGGAATGGAGATCAAGCTGGCGACGGGCACCTCTCTCGCCGTCATCATCCCCACCGCGCTGATGGGTGCCATCGGGCGCGCGCAGCTCGGGCAGATCGACTGGCGCGTGGCGGCCATCGTCTCAGTCGGGGCGATCATCGGCGCCCGCCTTGGGACTCATCTGGTGGAGGTAGCCCCTGCTATCGTTTTGAAGCGCGGTTTCGCTTTGCTGCTCCTCTTCACCGCCGTGCGCATGCTCCTCTCGTCTCGCTGAACAAATCGCATCCACCGGCGTCCGAACAATCGGAAAGGGTGTTTTGGTTGCGGGAAGGAGTGGGGATGAGGAGAGCTTTCGCAGGTATCGCCGTCGTGTTGTTGGTAGCCGCCCTGGCGGCAGGGTGTGGTTCGGACGGCTCGACAGCCCGAGCAATGGAGCGCCTGCTGCCGCGGCTGATGGGCCCAGCCCAGCACTACGAGACGCGGCTGTCGGGAACATCGGGGAGCCGTGTCGAGTCGGCGCGGGTCCTCGCCACGCGGCTTCAGGCCAATGAGCACCTGGTCCTTGATCGGGTACGCCTCGAGCTGGCGGACCTCCACTTCAACCGCTCCCGGCGCGAGCTCCTCAGCGTGGGCCAGGCCGACTTCTCCGCCGTCCTCCTCCAGGAGGATCTGAATGCGCAGCTTCACGAGCGATCCTCCCTGATACGCGGCCTGAAGCTCAGCATCACTCCGGAGGGCGCGCGCCTCCGCGGGAGCGCCGATCTTCCCGGCGTGAAGTTGCCGGTCACCCCCGATTTTCTCCTGGAGGGCACGCTGAAGATTGATGGCGAGGGGCGCCTGATTCTCGACGCGAGTAAGATTCGCGTGGTGGGCGTCGAGGTTCCGGAGTTCGCCGCCAAGCTGTTGGCATCCCAGGTGAATCCCCTGGTCGATCTCAGCAGCGCGCGCCTGCCGGTCTACCTCCGCACGGTGGAGCCGGACCACGGAGAGCTCCGCCTGACCGGGCGCGCTCGCGTGCGCACCGGCAGCTATGCCGACCTCGATTCCTGAGAGGGCACACCCCAGGGACGCCCTCTCAGTGACCGGGGAGCGACCCGGGTTTCAGGAGGGCGCTCCTGAAACCCGGTCCGAGATCGGCGTCTACAGCTCCAGCTGTTCGGCCAGCCAGGCGTAGGCGAGAGCGCGCGCCGACGGGCCGAAAGAGTGGCCGCAAGAGTGGAAGTGAGCGGCAAACTTCCCCTCGGCACCGAGGAGCTTGTAGACGCTCTCCACCTGCACGTAGAGCTCAGCAAAAGGCGCGAAGACGGGGAAACAGACATCGTTCCCGACCGCGCTGATGTTGAGAAAGGCGCGGGGGGCAACAAGGGCCATGATCTCGTGGAACTCCACAGGCGCCTGCCGGCCCGAGTTCCAATACTCGCGAAGCTTCGGGAAGTGGACATACCGCCCGGGCTGGTCACGCGACCAGTTCAGGCGGTTCGGATCGGCGGCCCACACCGTCACGCCGCAGCTTGAGACGCCCGCACGGATGCGCTCGTCCATAGCAGCGAGGAAAAGGGTGCAGTAGCCGCCGAGCGAGTGGCCGATGCAGCCGATGCGGTCACCATCCACCTCCGGCAGCGTCTGAAGCAGATCGACACAGAGACGGTGGTCGTAGATCGCCTTCCCCATGTCGCTCCAACCGGGATGGCGCGCGTAGAGAGGCCCGCTATCGTAGGGCTTCTCGCCGGGCTTCAGGCGTTCGCCCGCGTTGAAGTGGTCCGGCGCCAGGGTGATGAAGCCACGCCGGGCCAGGTCAACCGCTGTGCCCTTGGAGCCGCCTGGATGACTCCCTCGTCCGAGGCACGCCTCCTTGGCATCCACCGTGGTGCCATGCAGGCAAAGGACGGCAGGCGCGGGCGCCGAAAGCTCCTCCGGCATCACCAGATAGGCGGGGATGCGGTCATCCGGCTCGGCGAGGAAGCTCAGCTTCCGGATGCGCAACCCATCGATGCGCTCTTCGCCATGCCATTGCAGGTCACGATCCTCCGGGGGCGCCACCACGCCCTCACCCAACAGCTCCGTAAACGCGGCATGGATCGCGGCCCGGCGCTTGGCCCACGTCTCCGGATCGGCCTTCTGCCATTCATCCTCCAGCAGGTTCGTCAACACGCTCTGCATCATGCGGCTCTATTCCCTCCTCACTGCGGCCAAGCTTCGCCGCCGGGAGGGCGCTCTCCTGCGTCCTGGCGAGGGGCATAAGGCAGCGTGAGCATCCCACCTGCTCTGCAGCAGCCCGAGGCTGCCACGGTGCTTCCGCGCTGGCCACCGCATCTGCAAAGATGGAGGGAGATGGGCGGCGCAGACCGGCCGTGGGGAGCGATTCACTGCGGCCGCTCTCGCGGGGAGAAGGGCGATTCCGCGTCGTGCGCGGGGGGAAGAAGGAGGCTACGAAAGGCCTGCGACTTGTGCCCAGCTATGAGGAGCCGCGGGGCGGTTCGCCGATGCCGCCGGGCCGAAGCCGCTGATCCAGGCCGAGGAGGGAGAGAGCGCGGCATACCACGGGGCTTGCGGCGGTCAGCACCAGGCTCCCGCCCTGCTGGCGCAGGGTATCGCTGGCACGCAGGAGCACGGCGATACACGCAGAGTCGATGTAGCGCACCTGCGAGAGGTCCACCTGTACCTGCGTCGGATGATCGTGCATTGCTCGCGCGAGCGCCTCCCGCAGGGGCGCCTCCGCGCAGATATCCATCTCGCCCTGACACTCCACCACTGCGTTGCCACTCACCCTGACCGCAAAGAGATCCTCCACGCCTACCTCCGCGCACCTCTCCGGGCGATTGGTGAACTCGCCCTGATCTATGCCCAGATCCACCCCGGGCTAACCATCCATTCCAGCGCACGCACGAGGCCGGGTTGCTGCCTCGCGCATGACCCGGGGACGCGCGTTTGGCCCAGGGGATTCCTGGGTAACAGGTAGATGCGCGGCTCCGGTAATGGGCTAACCCATCGCACGGTCGGAATGCCTCCTTTTGCGGAGCCCCCCACCGGAGCCGCACTCTATCTGGAGGCCGGCTCCCTGGCCGGCCGGAACGCGAGCCCCCACGACCTTCGACGCCTTCCCCCTTGCCGCGCCGTGAAGGCTCCCCTTCCCTACAGCAAATCACGTGCCGAATCGTCTCCCTCGCATCCAGGCTGAACGCCACCAGAACATTCTGTCGGCTTGTCTGCCGGTGTCCCGAGTGTTATAATCGCCACATATAGGGCACGCTGCCAGGGCGCCCCCCAACATAGGGGGCTAGCGCGGCACCATCGCGGCCCGGCCGGCAGAGGCGCGCAGGCCCAAGCCTGCCATGACGAACGGGCCCCCGTGTTCGCGGCGATGCCACGGTGGGTACGTTCAAAACGCTCAGAGAGGATCGGCTTTGATGTCGGGCGCTGACTTTGTTCACCTGCACAACCACACCGAGTTCTCGCTCCTGGATGGAGCCTGTCGCGTCAAGGACCTCGTCGGGCGCGTGGCAGAGCTCGGCATGCCCGCCGTGGCGCTGACCGATCACGGCGTGATGTATGGCGCGGTGGAGTTCTACGACACCTGTAAAAAGGCAGGTGTGAAGCCGATCCTTGGGTGCGAGGTGTATATGGCCCCGCGCGGGCGTGCGGACCGCGATCCGGTGCTCGACCGGGAGCAGTACCACCTCGTTCTTCTGGCGGAGAACCTGACCGGCTACCAGAACCTGATGAAGCTGGTGAGCATGGCATCGCTCGAGGGCTACTACTATAAGCCGAGAGTAGACCGCGAGATCCTCGCGGCGCACAGCGAGGGGCTGATCGCG
>JAAZEM010000155.1 GCA_012512265.1 Armatimonadota bacterium
CCCGAAACGACATGACTCTGGAGGCGTATGAGGATCTCTCCTTCCGGGTCAATGCTCAGGGCACGTTTCTGGTGGCGCAGGCGGCGGCCGCCGCGGGCGTGCGCCGCTTCGTCTATGCCAGCACGCTGAGCCTCTATGAAGGGAATATGCCTCCGGCGGGCGAGCAGTTCAGCGAGGAACACCCGCCGGCGCCGTGCGGCGTCTACGCGCTCACCAAGTACTTCGGGGAGGAGGCGCTCCGCGCGTACGCTCGCGAAGGGAAGCTCTCCGTGGTCTCGCTGCGCCTCACGCTGCCGACCGAGCCGGAGGAGTGGGAGGCTGTCCGCCAGCAGCATCCGGATTCCGGGCGCGTGCGCACCGCCGCGGTTGATGTGGGCCAGGCGTTCCGGCTCGCCCTGGAAAAGCCCGACGTCGGCTTCGAGGTGATCCACATCGCGAGCGAGACGCCCGGCTGCCCCTGGGATATCAGCAAGGCGCGGCGGGTCTTGGGATACCAACCGCTCGTGGTCTTCTCGTGAGCAAGCTGTGGTTGAACGGGCGGAATGTGCCCTCTTTCCGCCCGTTCAGCCGCGGGTTTCGGCTAGCGCCGGCCAAGGCGGCGAAGCGTCCGGGCAAAGCCGCGCATGGCCGCCTGGGCGCGGGGCTTGCCGTGGCGCCATGCCCAGTAGCCCAAGGAGGAGAGAGGCAGATCAAACTCGCCGATGTACTCGACGAAGGTGGCGTTGAAGCCGGCCTTGAAGCGATTGAGCCCGGAGAGGTGGTCGTTCGCGGTCGGATCGTTGGATTGCGAGACGCCGCGGAAGTCGTAGAGGGAGCAGCCGCTCTCCTTTGCCCAGCGGATCATCTCCCACTGCATCAGGTAGTTGGGCATCACGTTGCGGTGCTCGTTGCTCGAGGCACCGTAGGTGTACCAGGCTTTGTCACCCAGCAGATAGGCAATCGCCCCGGCAAGTGGCTTTCCCTCGTACTCGGCCAGGAAAAGACGCGCCAGGCCACGCTGGACAAGGATCTCCCAGGTATCGCGGTAATAGTCAAAGCTGCGCACAAGGAAGCCATCGCGTTCGGCCGTGATCAGGAGCAGATCATAGAAGGTGCGCATATCCTCTAGAGACTCGCCGACGCGGATGGTCACCCCCTTGCGTCCGGCGAGGCGGATGTTGTAGCGCGTCTTCTCCTTGCACTGCTTCAGCAGGTCATCGAGGGATGGAGTCAGGTCGAGCTTCATCACGCAGCGGGGCTGCTCGCCACCAAAGCCCTGGCCCTCTTCCCGGCTCTGGCCGGAGCGGACGAAGCCAGCGGCCAGGATCCGATCCGCGACGCTGGCATCCTCCACCGGGGGATCAATCTTGACCAGGAGAGCGCGCTCACGCAGGCCCGTCTCGCGCAGGGCCGCGGCCATGCGACGGAAGAGGTCGTCGCGTGAGAAGTCGAGCACGGGCCCGCGAGGGGCGTAGAGGATGCACCGGCCGGGAATAGGAAGCCGGCGCTTGAGCAAACCCGCGACCGCCACGATGGCGCCATCCTGGCGGAGCGCGATACGGATCGGCTCCCAGGCACCGCGCGCTTTCAGCTCCCCCCACTCCCACGTCTGGAGCACGTCTCCCGTGGGAGAAGCCGCCACAAAGGCATTCCACGCCTCGCGGTCTGCCTCTGTGCACCGCACGATCTGAAGCTCTGCCCCTCGCTCTTCCGCCACGCACGCACCTGCCTTTCCGGTCAACCCAGGGCTATTTTACCGCAGAGGCAGAAGCGAGTCAAACTTGAGTGCGTATTGACACGGCCCCGTCACTTTGTTATACTCTCAACAGGCAAGGCCGGGATTCGGCCGACTATCTGGGGCGGGAAGCTTGCGGCAATCTCAGCGTTGTGCTTTCCGCTTTCTTTGTATTGGTAGTCCTGTTTCCGCGCACACGCCGTATCGGGCTCGTTCCCTCGTTCCGGTAGAGGCGGCAGCGCATGGAGACCGGCGCGTTTGGTGTCTGATCTACTCACAATACTACAGGAGTTATATCGAACGCTATGTCATTCTGGGGGTCGGTCTACAGCCGTTTTTCCCGCGACATGGGGATTGATCTGGGAACCGCGAACACGCTGGTGCATGTGCGTGGGCGTGGGGTTTTGCTTCGTGAGCCTTCCGTAGTGGCGATCAACAGTGAGGATGGCTCGCCACTTGCCGTAGGCGTCGAAGCCAAGCGAATGCTGGGCCGAACCCCTGGTTCTATTATCGCGGTTCGCCCACTGAAAGATGGCGTCATCGCCGACTTTGAGCAGACGGAGGCGATGCTGCGCTATTTCACGCACAAGGTGCACCGGCGCAAGTGGTTCCTGGGGCCACAGGTGATCATCGGCGTGCCCTCCGGCGTGACGGAGGTGGAGCGGCGCGCGGTGCGCTCGGCTGCGCAACGCGCTGGCGCGCGGTGGGTGGGCCTCATTGAGGAGCCGATGGCCGCCGCGATTGGCGCCGGGCTTCCCGTCGCCGAGCCGGTTGGCAGCATGATCGTCGATATCGGCGGAGGCACCACCGAGGTCGCGGTGATCTCGCTGGGCGGCGTGGTCACCCATCGCTCGCTCCGCGTCGCCGGCGATGAGATGGATGAGGCCATCATCTCATACGTGCGCCGAGTACATAACCTCCTGATCGGTGACCGCACGGCTGAAGAGGTGAAGATCAACATCGGATCGGCCTACCCGATGGAAGAGGAGCGCACCATGGAGATCCGTGGGCGCGACCTGGTCAGCGGTCTCCCACGCAGCGCGGTGCTCACCTCGTCCGAGGTGCGCGAAGCGATTGCCGAGCCCGTCTCGCAGGTGGTGGAAACCGTCAAGGAGACGCTCGAGAGCACCCCGCCCGAGTTGAGCGCGGATATCATGGACCGCGGGATCATCCTGGCCGGCGGGGGCGCGCTGCTGCGCGGGCTCGACCGGCTTCTCGCCGTGGAAACGGAGATGCCCGTGCATACCGCCGAGGACCCGCTCACCTGCGTAGTCATGGGCGCCGGACGCGTGGTGGAGGAGATGGACCGAAACCCGATACTCAAAAAGGCCCTGATCAGCAAAGATTAAGACGATGTTCCCTCGGGTCGACCGCAACCTGGTGCGCCTGTTGCTCGCTCTGCTCATCGTCGTCCTGCTTGCCGCGGGTCACCGCCGGGCCACCTCGGCGGGAGAGGAGAGCCTAGGCGCGACAATCGTCGCGGTGACGTTGTCGCCCTTCCAGCAAACCCTGGTGAGCAGCGCCCGGATGCTGGAGAACGCCTGGGGGATTGTGCGCGAGATCCGCACCCTCTACGCCGAGAATCAACGCCTGCGGGCCAGGGTGGAGCAGCTCGAGCAGCGCGTGAACATCCTCAATGAGCGCGCGCTGGAGAACCAGCGCCTGCGCGAGATGCTTCGCTTCCGCGAGACCTTGCCCCGCTCAGGCGAGAACGCTCTGGCGGCCACGGTCATCGGAGTCAAGCCCACGAACGCGTTCAACACGATCACCGTGGATCGTGGGGCAAACGACGGCGTGCAGGCGCAGCAGATGGTGCTCACGCCCCGGGGGCTGGTAGGCCAAGTGCGCGTAGTCACCCCGAATACGGCAACGGTGCTCCTGATCACCGACCTCACCAGCGGGGTGGGCGGGCGCGTGCAGCGTACCGGCTGGCGCGGCGTGGTGCGGGGAACAGCTGGCCCCCTTCTGGAGATGACCTACATCCCGAAGGAGGCAGACGTGCGTCGGGGCGACCTGGTGGTCACCTCGGGGGTTGGATCGATCTTTCAAGTGAAGGGCATTGTGATCGGTAAGGTAGAAAACGTCCGTCTTGATGAGAACATCTCCGTGAAGACCGCGACGGTCCGCCCCGCGGTGGACTTTCGCCGTCTCGAGGAGGTGCTCGTGTTGACGCAATGAGTCTGGACCGCCCCACCCCTCGACTGCGGCTGCCGATCGTCATCGGCGCGATGATCATCGCATTGGCGCTGCAGACCACGGTGCTCCACGCCGTCTCTATCGGCGGCGTCAAGCCCGACCTGGTGCTGGTGGTCGCGCTCTGCGCGGGCCTGATCGTGGGCCCCGGCACAGGAGCGCTGATTGGCGCGTGCGCGGGCCTCTTGGAAGGCTACGCGCAAGGGGCACATATCGGCAGCCTGGGTCTCAGCCGCGCAGCCGCCGCGTTTCTCGCCGGTACGGTGGAGACGCACGTGATGCCAGACAACGTGATCGTGCCGATGGCCACGGTCTTTCTTGGGTCGCTTGCTGCCCACGCGATCTACTTTGTGGTGGCGCCAGAGTTCCCCATCGCGCGCCCGTTGCGCATTGGGATGACGGAATCGCTGCTCAATATGTTGTTCACACCGCCCCTCTACCTGGCTCTGACCCGGTGGGGCTTGACGTATCGGAGGTAGGAACCTGCCATCCACGTTCCGGACCCGACTGGTTCCGGCAGGTTCTGAGTAGGGAGTGAAGTATGCCAAAGCTGACAGGAGCGCAGGCGCTCATCGACTGTCTGCTGCGGGAGGGGGTTGACACCGTCTTCGGAGTGCCCGGCGGCGTTCTCCTGCCGCTGTATGATGCGTTTTACGATTCTCCCATCCGCAACATTCTGGCGCGCCACGAACAGGGCGGCGCCCATATGGCGGATGGCTACGCGCGTGCCACCGGGCGCGTCGGTGTTTGCATCGGCACCTCCGGCCCCGGAGCCACCAACCTCATCACCGGGATCGCCAACGCCAACATGGACTCCATCCCAATTGTGGCATTCACCGGTCAGGTACCCACTTTCAACATCGGCAAGGACTCCTTCCAAGAAGCAGACACCTTTGGCATCACGCTCCCCGTGGTGAAGCACAACTACCTGGTCAAGGACCCACGCGACCTCTCTCGGGTGGTCCACGAGGCGTTCCATATCGCCTCGACTGGCCGGCCCGGCCCCGTGGTGATCGACTTGCCCAGAGACGTCACCGGTGGCGACTTCGATTACACGCCCTCCGAAGCCCCGGTAGAGATCCGCAGTTACCGGCCAACCGTCCAGGGGCATCCGATGCAGATCGCCCGCGCGGCGCAGCTCCTGAATGCATCCACGCGCCCGATCCTCTACGTAGGGGGCGGCGCCATCCACTCCGGGTGCCATGAGGAAGTGCGCCAGCTCGCTGAAAAGCTCGCCATTCCCACCACCACGACGCTGATGGGCAAGGGCGCCTTCCCTGAGACCCACCCCCTCTCGCTGGGAATGCTGGGGATGCATGGCACGGCCTACGCCAACTACGCGGTGCACCACTGCGATCTCCTCGTCGCCATCGGCGCGCGCTTTGATGACCGCGTGACCGGAAAGCTCCAGACGTTCGCCCCCGAGGCCAAGATCATCCATATTGACATCGACCCGGCAGAGATCGGCAAGGCCAAGCCGGCGGATGTGCCGATCGTTGGCGATGCCAAAGGCATCCTCGAGGCCATCCTGGCCAAGGTGGAGCCTTCCGACCACTCGGAGTGGCTTCACCAGATCCGCCAGTGGAAAGAGGAGTTCCCGCTCCAGTATCGCGAGGATGGCACGTTGAAGCCGCAGCAGATTCTCCAAGAGCTGCATGCGGTGACCGGCGGCCGGGCGATCGTCTCTACCGACGTGGGCCAGCATCAGATGTGGGCCGCGCAATACTACCTGTGCGACCGGCCGCGCCAATTCCTCGCCTCGGGCGGGTTGGGCACGATGGGCTTCGGCCTCCCCGCGGCCATTGGGGCGCAGTTCGGCCGACCCGACGAGACCGTGGTGTGCGTCTGTGGCGATGGCGGCTTCCAGATGACGCTCCAGGAGATGATCGTCGCCGTGGAGCATCGCCTCCCGGTGAAGATCATCCTACTCAACAACGGCTACCTCGGTATGGTGCGGCAGTGGCAGCAGATGTTCTGGCAGAACCGCCTCTCCGGGGTGGATATCTCCATGCAGCCGGATTTCGTGAAGCTCGCTGAGGCATATGGCGCCGCCGGCAGGGAGATCACCGAGGCGCGCGACGTGCGCCCGGCACTGGAATGGGCGATGGAGATCCGCGACCGCCCCTGCCTGCTCAATTTCCGCGTGGCACGCGAGGAGAACGTTTTCCCGATGATCCCCGCAGGGGGGTCCATCGACCAGATGCTCATAGATTAGGAGAGAGGCGGGCTTGGGCGCGCGCGCCGGCGTGGCTTGCCGCGCGGGCGCTTCTGTGCGCGAGCCGGCCACTCCCAGGCCTTCAAGGTGCGGCACACCGAGCGTTATCTCCCCGAGGGGGTGCCTTGCGCGAGATCGCTGTGCCACACTCATGGGGTTTGCAAAACTCGAAAGAAAGGAGGGGTCGCCCTCGGCGGGCGACTGGTGTCTTCCGCCCACCGCTGCGGCATGTGGGCTTTCGACGCCACTAATTCTGTGAAACATACTCTGTCGGTTCTGGTGGAGAACCGTTTCGGCGTGCTGGCCCGGGTAGCCGGCTTGTTTGCCCGCCGCGGCTACAATATCGAGACGCTCGCGGTGGCCCCGACAGACGATCCATCCATCTCGCGCATGACGATCGTCGTCGCCGGGGATGATTCGGACCTTGAGCAGATCACGAAGCAGCTCAACAAGCTGATCGACGTGATCAAGGTGAATGACTATACGGATGTCGCCACCGTCGAGCGCGAATTGGCGCTGATCAAGATCACGGCAGAGCCGGGCGTGCGCGGCGAGATCATGCAGATCGCCGACGTTTTCCGCGCCAACGTGGTGGATGTGGGCGAGCGCAGCTTCATTCTTGAGGTGACCGGCAAGGTGGACAAGATTGACGCGCTGACCCGGCTGCTGGAGCCCTATGGCATCCGCGAGATCGTCCGTACGGGCAAGATTGTGCTCTCGCGCGGCATCCAGCCGCTGTGAGTGACGCGGGGTGCCGGCCATGGAGATGCGCGAGCTGATTGACGAACAGACGGCGAACGCGGTGATGAACACGCTGGCGGTGGCCCTACCACTGGCCGGCGCGGTCATCGGCGCCCTCGCCGGCACGCTCGCGCGCCGGCCGGTCCCGGGTGCCCTGCGCGGCCTGGCCGTGGGCTGCCTCGGCATCCTGAACTGGGTCTTGTGGCGTCTTTATAACGCCATTATGGACCAACTTGGTCTAGATACGGTCAAGAACCTGCTGGTCAACCTGGCCCTCTTCGTCGCGCTCGGGATCGCTGGCGGCGTGGCGGCAGGGCTTTATCTGCGTTCGAGGCAACCGGCCCCGGATGAGGAGACGCCCCCGGCGCAGCAGGCGTAACAGCGGGTGAGTTGCATCCAGGTGCGGGGATCTGGGAGGGCACGCGTCTGCTCTCCCCCCAAGCATGAGGAAAGGTGCCATACTGGCGCCCGGCTCCAGATTCCCCAACACCTGGACGCGCGCGCCCCAGGCGCGCGGAAGGAGAAGGACATTGGCTAAGGTCTATTATGACGCGGACGTGAATCTGGACTTGCTCAAGGGCAAGACGGTGGCCGTGATCGGGTTCGGCAGCCAGGGTCACGCGCATGCGCTCAACCTGGCGGACAGCGGCGTGCAAGTTGTTGTTGGCGCGGTCCCCGGCGGCCGCGGTTGGGCTGCCGCGGAGAAGGCGGGCGCCAAGGTGATGACCACCCCCGAGGCAGCCGCGGCCGGCGATGTGATCATGATTCTGACGCCGGACGAAACGCAGCCGGCCATCTATGAAGAGCAGATCCGCCCCCATCTGAAGCCGGGGAACGCCCTCGCGTTCGCGCATGGCTTCAACATCCACTTTGGCCAGATCGTGCCCCCCAAGGACGTGGATGTGATCATGATCGCCCCGAAGGGCCCCGGGCACCTGGTGCGCCGCCAGTACCAGGAGGGGAAAGCCGTGCCGGCGCTCATCGCCGTCTATCAGGACGCCACCGGCCACGCCAAGGATCTCGCGCTCGCCTACGCCAAGGGGATCGGCTCCACGCGCGTCGGCGTGCTTGAGACCACCTTCAAAGAGGAGACGGAGACGGATCTGTTCGGCGAGCAGGCAGTGCTTTGCGGTGGTGCTTCCGCCCTCATCATGGCCGGGTGGGAGACGCTGGTCGAGGCCGGCTACCAGCCGGAGATCGCCTACTTCGAGTGCCTGCACGAGCTGAAGCTGATCGTCGATCTGATCTACGAGGCGGGCATCGCCGGGATGCGCTACTCGATCAGCAACACGGCAGAGTATGGCGATGTGACGCGCGGCCCGCGCGTGATCACCGAGGAGACCCGCGCCGAGATGCGCCGCATCCTGGGCGAGATTCAGCGGGGCGAGTTCGCTCGCGAGTGGATCCTCGAGTGCAAGGCCGGCAAGCCGGTGTATCGCGCGCTCACGCGCATGGGCGCCGAGCACCCGATCGAAGAGGTGGGCCGCCGGCTTCGCGCGATGATGCCCTACCTGCAGAAGAAAGACCTGAAGGACGTCTCGTAAACCCATCGGAGTGGCGCGCGCCAGCGCGCGCGCCACTCCAATATCTGAAGGGGTGAATCCCATGCGCCGCATCGCAATCTTTGACACCACTTTGAGAGACGGCGAGCAATCGCCTGGCGCCAGCATGAACCTGAGCGAGAAGCTGGATGTGGCACGCCAGTTGGCACGCCTGGGCGTTGATGTCATTGAGGCGGGGTTCCCCATTAGCTCTCAAGGAGATTTCGACGCGGTACGCCTCGTCGCGGAAAAGGTCACCGGGCCAACCATTGCCGGGCTCTGTCGTGTTGTCCCTGCGGACATTGACCGCGCAGGGGAAGCCCTCCGCCCGGCCGCGAAGCGACGTATCCATACCTTCATCGCCACGTCCGATATCCATCTGAAGCACAAGCTGAAGAAGTCGCGCGAGGAAGTCCTGGAGATGGCCGTGGCCGGCGTGAAGCGGGCGCGCAACTTCACGGATGACGTGGAGTTCTCTGCCGAGGATGCCTCGCGCACCGATCCAGACTACCTCTGCCAGGTGGTCGAGGCGGTCATTGACGCCGGCGCCACCACGGTCAATATCCCGGATACTGTTGGCTACGCGGTGCCCCACGAGTTTGCCCGGCTGATCGCCACGCTTCGCGAGCGCGTGCCGAATATTGACCGGTGCGTGCTTAGCGTCCATTGCCACAACGACCTCGGGCTGGCCGTCGCCAACTCGCTGGCGGCGATCATGGCCGGCGCCGGGCAGGTGGAGTGCACCATCAACGGCATCGGCGAGCGCGCCGGCAACGCCGCCCTCGAAGAGGTGGTGATGGCGATCAACACGCGCGCCGACCAGTTCCAGGTTTCCACCCAGATCAACACGCGCGAGATCTACCGCACCAGCCGCTTGGTCACCGACGTGACCGGGATCCAGGTCCAGCCGAACAAGGCAGTCGTCGGCGCCAACGCCTTTGCACACGAAGCAGGCATTCACCAGCACGGCGTGCTGCAGGAGCGCACCACCTACGAGATCATGAGCGCGCAAGATGTCGGCATCGCCGAAAGCCGCCTGGTCCTGGGCAAGCACTCCGGACGGCATGCCTTCGAGAAGCGCCTCCATGAGCTTGGCTACACGCTCAGCAAGGAGGATCTCGACCGCGCTTTCGCCCGTTTCAAGGAGCTGGCGGATAAGAAGAAGGAGATCTTCGACGCCGACCTCGAGTCGATTGTCGCCGACGAGGTCCACTCGGTACCCCAAGAGTATTCGCTGGAGTACATGACGGTGGTGGCCGGTCTGGAGGGTTATCCCACGGCGACCATCAAGGTGCGCCGCGGGCAATCGGAGCTGGTGGACGCCGGCCTCGGCGTGGGCACCATCGACGCGGTGTACAAGACGATCGACAAGCTCCTCGGCATCCCGCACGAGTTGGTGGAATACTCGGTGAAATCGGTGACGGGCGGCACAGACGCGCTTGCCGAGGTGACCGTGAAGGTGGGCGCCGATGGGCGCACCTACGCCGGTCGCGGCGCCAGCCTCGATGTAGTGGAGGCGAGCGCCAAGGCCTACATGCAGGCGCTCAATAAACTGGTCCACTACCGCGCAACATCCGCGCAACGATAAACACCCGCATTGCATCGGTCACGCGGGAGCAAACGGCACGCCGGGGGGTCGCGCGGCGTTTAACCTCCGCGCTGCTTGCGTGCGAAGCCCTGCCGGGCTGGGCTGAACAGGCCCGAAGGGGCTTTGCTGAGAAGCAGCGCGGAGCTTCTGGCTTCGCGCGCCGGGGGAGGCCGCGCTCCTGCGTAACGTGCTCGCCTCCGCGCATCGCGCGGGCGCAACTCGCGCGACTTCAGACCCGCGGCTATCGCCTTGCAGCTCGTGCAAGCGTGTGGTATAATGGCAATTGTGAAAAGAGAGTTTTCATCGCGCCGGTTCACCGCCGGCGCTCATACGGAGAAGGAGACTACCTGCCGGTGGCTGTCCACGCACGTCCGGGACATACGCCACCGGCAGTCCATCGGTTGGAGCCGCGCCGCGGCTTGATCCCCAACAACACCCCCTAACTGGCAGGCTCGCGCCTGACACGCTCTCTGCGCCCGGAATCCCGGTATCGCCCGGCCCGATTCTGCCAGTCGTGCGTTCTTGAGTGGCTCTGACCGAGGTTCAAGATGAAAATCAAGATCTACGACACAACACTGCGTGATGGTTCACAGGCAGAGGGAATCTCCTTCTCGCTGGAGGATAAGCTGCGGATCGCCGCCCGGCTCGACCGGTTTGGCATCGATTATATCGAGGGCGGGTGGCCCTACTCCAACCCAAAGGATATCACCTTCTTCGAGCGCATCCGCGAGACGCCGCTGAAGCATGCGCGCGTGGCCGCCTTCGGTAGCACCCGGCGTGCCCGGCTCTCTGCCGAGGATGACCCGAACCTGCGCATGCTGGTTGCCAGCGGCGCGCCCGTGATCACCATCTTCGGCAAGTCGTGGGATCTGCACGTCATCGAGGCGCTTCGCGTCACGCGCGAGCAGAACCTGGAGATGATCGCCGATTCGGTGCGCTTCCTCAAGGCGCACGCCGAGGAGGTGATCTACGACGCCGAGCACTTCTTCGATGGCTACCGCTCCGATCCGGAGTACGCGCTTGCAACCCTGACCGCCGCTGCCGAGGCGGGCGCCGATTGCCTGGTCCTGTGCGACACCAACGGCGGCTCGCTTCCCAACCAGGTAGCCGAGGCGATTCAGGCTGTGCGTGACCATGTGCGCGTCCCCATCGGCATCCACGCGCACAACGACTCCGAGACCGCCGTCGCCAACTCCATCGTAGCCGTCCAGTTCGGCGCGGTCCATGTGCAGGGCACCATGAACGGCATTGGCGAGCGCTGCGGCAACGCCAACCTCTGCTCCGTGATCCCAAGCCTGGAGCTGAAGCTCGGGCTGGAGACGATCGGACGCGAGCGCCTGCGCGAGCTGACAGAGGTTTCGCACTTCATCGACGAGGTGGCAAACCTGACGCCGAACGACCGGCAGCCGTTCGTCGGGCGCAGCGCGTTTGCGCACAAGGGCGGGGTTCACGCCGATGCCGTCCTGAAGCTCGGGAGCACCTACGAACACCTGGCGCCGGAAACGGTGGGCAACAAGCGTAAGATCCTCGTCTCGGAGCTGGCCGGCGGCAGCGCCGTACGCCACAAAGCAGAGCAGTTCGGCGTCGATCTCACCAAGGACTCGCCCATCACGCGCGCCATCCTCGATCAGGTGGTGCGCCTGGAGAACAAGGGCTACTCCTACGAGGGCGCGGAAGGCTCACTGGAGCTCCTCATCCGCAAGGCGCAGGGGGAGTATGAGAAGACCTTCGACCTCATCAGCTTCCGGGTCATCATCGAGAAGCGCGCCGGCGACGAGGAGCCGATCACGGAGGCGACGCTGAAACTGCGCGTTAACGGCGAGGTTGCGCACACGGTGGCCGAAGGCGATGGCCCGGTGCACGCACTCGATAACGCGATGCGCAAGGCGCTGCAACAGTTCTTCCCGCATCTGGCACATATGCGCCTCACCGACTTCAAGGTGCGCGTGGTCAACGTGCGTGAGGGCACCGCAGCGAAGGTGCGAGTCCTGGTGGAGACGACCGATGCCCAGGAGACGTGGAACACCGTGGGCGTCTCGACCAACATTATTGAGGCCTCGTGGCAGGCGCTCGTCGATGCCGTGGATTACGCGATGATGCGCGAGCGGCGCCCGCGCAACGGCAACTGAGAATACGCGAGAGCCGCCGCTGAACCCGGAAACGCTGGCGTTCACCGGCGGCTCTCACCGTGTTTGCCCGCGGCTCTCGCGGGGCTTCTTGGCCTATCCCCGAGGCCAGCAAAGGAGAGAGGCATGGCGCTTGCGGATCTGGTAAGCGAATACGTTCCTGCCGTTGATGGCGAGATGGCGGCCGTCCTGGCCAGCAGCCCGGGAAGCCAGCGGATCGCTCCGTACCTGCGTTACCATCTGGGATGGGTCGATCAGGAGTTCCAACCGCTTGGCCCCGCGGAGCAGCGCCGTTACGGCGGAAAGCGCCTGCGCCCGATCCTCTGCTTGCTCGCCTACCGCAGCGCGCGCGACGATTGGCAGCGAGCCCTTCCCGCCGCCGCGGTCGTGGAGCTCATCCAGAACTTCACCCTCATCCACGATGACGTGGAGGACAACGACCCGGAGCGCCGCCACCGCCCCACCGTGTGGAAGCTATGGGGCGTGTCCCACGCCATCAACGCCGGCTCGCACATGCAAGCGCTGGTCAACGCCGCCGCACTCCGCCTCACCGCCTGCGGCGTCGCGGACGCGGTGGTCCTGGAGGCCGTCCGTCTCCTCACCGACTGCATCCTGGAGCTGACCGACGGCCAATACCTGGATATCTCCTATGAGGGCCGCTTCGATGTGACGCTCGACGACTACTTCACCATGACCGGCGGCAAGACGGGGGCGCTCTTCGAGCTCTCATGCCGCCTGGGCGCGTTCCTCGCCAGAACGGACGACCCGGAGTTTGTGGATGCCTGGAGCCAGGTCGGGCGCTCCTTTGGCCTGGCATTCCAGGCGCGCGACGACACGCTCGGCGTCTGGGAGAAATCTGCGGCCACAGGGAAGGTGCAGGCCGGCGACATCCTGAAGCGGAAGAAGAGCCTGCCAATTGTCTACGCCCTAACGCACGGATCGGCCCAGGAGCGGCAGACAATCATCGACGTTTTCTCCCAGCCGGATCTGGGCCCCAGCGATGTGGAACGCGTCGTGCAGGTGCTGGATCGGTGCGGCGCCCCTGAGTACTGCGCCCGGATCATGCAGGAGCAGGGCCGCCAGGCACTCGCCGCCCTGGACCGCCTGCCGGATGTTCCCGCGGTGGCGCAGGTGCGCGGCCTCGTCGAGCAGGTGCTCGCCGGCTGAAGCATCACGGGAGCCGCCGCGAGGGAGACGCCCATGAATGCCCAGGGAGCAGGCCAGGCGGAGCATGGTTCCGGGAAGGTCCCCGCGCATCCGGAGGGGCCATCATCACGGAGTGAGAACACCCCCGCGCCTGCTCCGCATCCGGAGCGATCCTCTCCGCCGACTATCGCGGTGATCACTGGCCCGACGGCCGTCGGAAAGACAGAGATCGGCGTGCTGGTCGCCGAGGCGTTGGGCACGGAGATCGTGAACGCCGACTCGATGCAGGTGTACCGCGAGATGCACGCGGGCACCGCGAAGCCAACCGCGGAAGAACGCGCGCGAGTGCCGCATCACCTGGTGGATGTCGCCTCGGTGAGGGACGTCTTCACCGTTGCCGATTTCAAAGAGCTGGCGATTCCGATTCTGCACCGGCTGATCGCGGTGGGGAAGATCCCGCTGGTGGTCGGTGGCACCCGCCTCTACATCAAGGCGCTCACTTCGGGTTTCTTCGAGGGCCCGCCACGTGATCCCGAGTTTCGTGCGCGGATGGAGGCGCTCGCCGCGGAGCATGGCCGGCCCTACCTGCACGCAATGCTCGCCGAGATCGACCCCGACAAGGCGGCAAAGCTCTCGCCGCATGACCTGAAACGGATCGTCCGCGCCCTGGAGGTGCACCACGTCACCGGGCAGCGGATCAGCGAGCTCCAGGCGCAGAGCCAGGAGGCCCAGCCGCCCTTCCGGGCGATCCTGATCGGTTTGGTGCGCGACCGCGAGGAGCTCTACCGGCGCATCGACGAACGCGTGGATCGGATGGTGGAAGCCGGCCTGTTGGAGGAAGTGCGTGCGCTTCATGAGGCCGGCCTCGATGAGCGCCTGACCGCAATCCAAGCCCACGGCTACAAGGAGCTGATCGGCTACCTCCGCGGGGAGTATGACTTCGCGGAGGCGGTGCGCATCACCAAGCGGAACACCCGCCACTATGCCCGCCGCCAGCTCTCCTGGATGCGCAGCGAGCCGGGGATGCACATCCTCGATGCCTCGCGCCCCCCGGAAGAGGTCGCCGCCGACGCCACGCACATCATCGTCGCGGAAGCCTGATCCGCATCACCCCCTCCCTGCCCGTCCGCCGCCGCTCTCAAGGTTTGCACTCCGTACCGACAGGGAACGCGTCAGACCGGGAATGAACGTATGGCGCGCTTCCCAGGAAAGGCAGGCATGGGATGAGCTTTCGCATCGGCAGGGTTTGGGGGTTCCCGATCGAGATCGATGTCTCGTGGTTTATCATCTTCGCCCTGGTGGCGTGGACGCTCTCTGCCGGCTACTTCCCCCAGCTCTTCCCAGACGCGCCTGCCTCGGTTAACTGGGTGACCGGGGTGATCTCGTCGCTGCTTTTCTTCGCGAGCGTGCTCGTGCATGAGCTGGCGCACTCCTATGTGGCGATCCGCAACGGATTGGATGTCGGCGGGATCACGCTCTTTCTCTTCGGAGGCGTCAGCCGAATCACCCGGGAGCCACGCAGTCCGGAGCTGGAGTTGAAGATGTCTGCGGCCGGGCCGGCCACGAGCGTCCTCCTTGGCGTCCTCTTCTGGGGCCTGGGCTATGGCGCGCGGAGCATCGGTCTACCGGGGCATATCGTGGCCGCAGCTGGTTACCTGGCCCTGATCAACGTGATCCTGGCGATCTTCAACATGGTGCCTGGCTTCCCGCTGGATGGTGGGAGGGTGTTGCGCGCCCTCCTGTGGCGATTTACGGGCAACCTGGAGCGCGCCAGCCGCTACGCATCCTATTCCGGCCAGGGCTTTGGCTACCTCCTGATGGTCGGCGGCGTCCTTTTCATCCTGTCCGGCAACCTGATCGGAGGCGTCTGGTTCATCTTCATCGGGTGGTTCCTGGTTGGCGCCGCCCAGAACGCCTACCAACAGGTGTTGCTGAAGCGCGCGCTTTCTGGCATCCCCATCGAGCGGATCATGCAGCGCGACGTGCCCCACCTCGATCCGAGCCTGCCGATCCGCGACGTGGTCGACGACTACCTGGTCCGCCACGATTACAGCGCTTATCCCGTGATGGAGGGTGACCAACTCGTGGGCATCCTCACCATCGATGAGGTGCGCAACGTGCCGCGCGCGCGCTGGGACGCCACGACCGCGGGCGAGGCGGCAACACCGCCTGACGAGCACCATGTGATCGACGAGCGCCAGGATGCCTGGGACGCCCTGATGCGGATGATGCAGGAGGATGCGCGCCGGTTACTGGTCGTGCGCGATGGCCGCCTGGAGGGTGTTGTCTCTCGCGACGGCATCCTGCAGGTGGTTCGTACCAAGCTGCAGCTGGAGGCCTGACATGCCCGAGGAAGAGCGAGCACTGCCCCACCCGCGCTATGAACCGGGGCCGACGGAAGCCGCCGGCCCCATCAAAGAGCCGCTGCCGCGCCGCGAGCGGCCGCCGGACGGCCCCGTGCCACGAATGAGCGGCGGCGGGCCCAGCCTCGTGGATGAGCCGCCCGATGAGGAGAGCGGGCTTGGCAAAGCCAAGTTCCGCGAGAACGCCGAGATGGAATAGCCACGCCCGCGAAGGCTATAGACCGTGTCCCCAGAATGGGGCCGGGCTCTGCATCACCTGATCGCGGCGCATCCACTTGGCATGGCCATCGAGGAAGGTGATGTTGAGGCCCTCCATATGCGGCCCGGGATCGGGGATGCCGTTGTTGGCATTCCAGGCCGCATGGCCCCCGGGTGTGCAGATATAGCAGTAGGCCAGTCTCAGGGTCGTGTAGCCCTGGTCTGGCACCGGAGCGGTCTCCAGGATCGCCGCGACATCGGCCGGCGCCTGCACCTTCGCCAGGGCAATGGAGCTCTTCACATTGGAGATGTGCGGGAACATCACGCCGTAACCCATCGACTGGTGCCGCCGGCTCGGGCACATTAGCACCTGAGAGTTCTTGATGTACGGCATGAGGAGCTCTATCCACGAGGTCTCATAGCCCGTCACTGGCCCTACAGTATAAGGTACCACGTACTCGTCGTAATCCTGGGCATACTGCATCAAGGCCATTCCCAGCTGTTTGCAGTTCGAGAGGCAGCTCGACTTGCGCGCGTTTTCCCGGGCGCGCGCGAAGACCGGGAAGAGAATGGCCGCCAGGATGGCGATAATGGCGATCACGACAAGTAACTCGATCAGCGTGAACCCAGCCTGCCTGCGATTCAACATCGCTGCTCTCCTTCCTGAGCGCCAGGAGCACCATGTCCCCTGGCGCATCTTCCTGGGGGAACTGCCCGCGCCCACCTCCTGCCGGGCCAGGGAAGCCAGCGCCCAGGTCCCCCGCCAGAGCCAACTTCTTGCCTCTCGAACTCGTGTTCGCGGCTCTCCCGCGGGATCCTTCCCATCCTCTCACTTTCCACGCGAGCGATACTCGGGCCGCGTCAATCCCCCGCGGACAGCCGCAACGCGCGCAGGCGCTCCTCCGCGTGCGCGGCCAAAACGGCATCGCCCGAGGCCAGCACGCGCGACCAGGCATCCGCGGCTTCTTCACGAGCGCCAGTTGCCTCCAGGGCGGCGGCCAGTCCGGCCTGCGTCTCGGCATCATCCGGGTTGAGGCGGGACGCCTGTCGGAAAGCGACCACGGCCTCCGCCGGCCGCCCCGTCAGCGAGAGGACCTCCCCCAAATTGAAAAGGGCCTCCGCGTCGCCCAGATCCGCGCGGAGAGCCGCGCAATAGTGCTCATCGGCGGCCTTCAGCCCGGCATCGCGCTCCGGGCCGGACGGCAGATCCTTCGCTCGCTCGAAGAGGAGCACGCCCAGGTTGTTGTGGGCGCCCGCGTGGTTGGGGCATAGGCGAATCGTCTCGCGGTACTCGGGAATCGCCTCTTCCCGCCGGCCGGTGCGGTCGAGCGCCACGGCCAGGTGGTAGCGGGCGGCGTAATCGTCATGGTCCAGTGCAAGCGCCTGGCGATAGGCGGCCATGGCGTCCTCCACCCTGCCAAGCTGCTCGAGGGCGTCGCCCAGGCCCCGGTAGGCAGGCGCGCGCTGCGGCATTCGGCGAATCACCTCGCGGTAGTGCGAGATCGCCTCGTCCGGTTCATTGAGCTCGGCAAGGAGATCCGCCAGATAGTGGCGTGCCGTCGTCTCCTCCGGATCGAGGGCGAGCGCCTCGCGGAACGCATCCACCGCTTCCCGGCTCCGGCCAAGGGCGCGCAGCGCCGTGCCCCGGTTCGTATGTGACGCCGCCAGTGAAGGCTCGAGGCGCGCTGCCTCGCGAAACTCATCGATGCTCTCGGCGATAGCCCCGGTATAGAAAAGTGCCAGACCCAGGTTGTTATGGATGCCGGCGGTGCCGCCCCCCCAGACGGATCGCTTCGCGCCAGTGGTGGATCGCCTCGGTGAGCTGGCGTTCCTGGCTCAACAGCCAACCAAGGACGGCATGCATCTCCGGTGCGTCGGGCTCCGCCGCCAGGCGCTCCTGCGCCCGAGCGCGCCGCTCTGCGGCATCCCCCGCCGTGGTTTCAATGTCACGCGCGAGCGCGATCACCAGGTTGTCTCGATACTCCGCGTTCTCGGGGCATGCGCGCACCGCCTGGCGCCAATGCGGCACCGCATCCGCGTAACGCCCGGCTTCGCACAGCGCGTCCCCCAGGAAAGCATGGACGACCGGATCCTCCGGGGCAAGCCGGGCGGCCTGTTCCCAGGCGGAGACGGCCTCCTCGCGAAGCCCTTTTCCGCGCAGGACGACCCCCAGCATGGTATGCGCCAGCGGGTTGTCTGGGCAGAGGCGCACGGCCTCGCGCAGCTCGGCGAGGAGCTCTTCACTGCTCTCAGCATCCGGCCCACCTTGATCCAGAAGCGCGAGCGCCAACCTCAAACGCGCCGGGCCATCCTCGGGATCGCGGCGCACCGCCTCGCGATAAGTTTCCAACTCCTCTCTCAACACGCCCTCCCCGCTCTATCGACGAATCGCGCTTCTGATCGCGCACCGGATCGCTCTTCGCCGGCACTCTGCCAACTCCTCCTCTGAAGTTCCCGTCAGCGCCCGGAGAAGGAAAATGGCGGGTGCGTGTCCAATACAAGAGCATCGGGGTGTGAACCCCATACCCTTCAGATGAAGCGAGACATCCGCTGGCATCCCCGCCCGGCATTGCATGCCTCCATCGCATGGATGCCAGCCCTCTCCGGGAGCCCGATGGAGAGGCGCTCGTGGATGCCATACAGAGCCCGAAATACCCGGGAACAGCCTCCGAGGCCGGTGAAGTCCCCCGTGGCGGGCATTCGTTTGGGCGCATCGGAAGGGTCTGGAGGTTCATTTCGATAGCGGACGGGTGGTATCGCGGCTTGGTCCGTGTTTGCTCTCCGGGCAAGACGGGGCGATGCTGGCACAATCGGCCCGTAGCTCAAGTGGATGGCGAGGGGTGTTGGAAAGGAGCGGAGGTTTGATCAAGGCCGGCATCCGTATTGCAGTCCCGCTGCTAATGCTGTTGCTGAGCGTTTCGCACGCTCATGCACTCTATTCATATTCAGATGTGGTCTCCTCGCTCGAGGAGCTGTGCGCGTCGGCCTCTTCGCCGGGCGGCCCCCAGATGCGCGTTGTCGAGCTCGGCACGACGCTCAAAGGAAAGCCGATTCTGATGGCGGTCCTGAGCGCCGCGCCCGTGGAAGACCCCAAGAGTTCCGACGATGTAGAGGAGCCGGCGGAGGAGCCTGCAGAGGCTCCCGCAGCAACGGCACCGGAGCCGGGCGTGGACGCTCCCGAGAGCGACGCGACCGAGCCCGCCGTGCTCACGCTGACGCTGGATCCGGTGGATGAAGCACCTGCCGCCGTCGAGGCAGCCATAGCGGCGCCGCCAGCGGGGGAGGACCGCCCCCGGCGCGTATTCATCCTGTGCCGGCAGCATGGGAATGAGCCCGCCAGCACCGAAGGCGTGATGCGGTTCCTGAAGGAGTATGCCACCACGGAAGATCCAGCGAAGCTCGAGATCCTGCGCCGGGTCACCTTCCTGGTCGTGCCGATGCTCAACGTGGATGGCGTCGAGAAGGACCAGCGGCGTAACGCGCGCAACGTGGATCTCAACCGCGACTGGCTCTCGCAGTCTCAGCCGGAGACGCGCGCCATCGTGCAGGCCGTGCGCAAGTGGCGGCCGGACCTGCTCATGGATCTCCATGAGCTCCATCCCACGGACCAGACGCCGAGCTTCGTCGAGGCGATGGAGCCGGAGGCAGGCGCCCGAGGTGGCGTGGGCGCTGCCTGCAACGCCGCAATTGCCGCGGTGATCGGACCGCTGCGCGAGCAGTCGATTCGCATCTACGCGCGCCCCGTCTTCAACTATCGCGAGCCCCGTCTCGCCCACCGCTATTTCGCGGTGAAGGAGGGCGTGCCCGCGATCCTGGTGGAGACCCGGCGAGCCTGGGGCCTGGCCCTCGAACATCGGACTGTGGTTCACTACGCGGCGATTGTTGCAGCGGCGCGTTACATGGCCGGATACGAGCTGACCACTCCGTCGCGCGTCATCGCGGAATGGCTGGAGCCGAGCGCGAACACCGCCTATCGCACGGCTGTAGCCAAGCGCAGCGGGAGTGGCGGGGATGACAAGGTCGCCGAGGCGATCGCCAAGCGTCAGAGGGCCCAGCTGGCCAGCCGCAAGGGAAAGCCCGCAAGCGTGGATAAGAAGCGCGCCGAGCTGATCAAGAAGCGGGCCGCGCAACAGAAGAAGAAGACCCCGGCGAAGAAGAAGTAGGCGAGGCACGCCCGGCGTGGTGCAGCCGCATAACATCATGCCGGGTTCCCCGCATCCGGGAAGGTACCGATGGAAGAACTGGCAACCGCGCAGGAGCATACGGCGTGGGTCGAGGTGCGCCGCGACGCGCTGGCGCACAACCTGGCGCAGGTGCGCGCCCATATCGGTCCTGATGTGCGCCTCCTGGCCGTGGTCAAGGCCGATGCCTATGGCCACGGCGCCGTGGAGGCCTCACGCACCTTCCTGGATGCCGGAGCCGACTTCCTCGGGGTTACGCGCGTGGAGGATGCGCTAGAGCTCCGCCACGCCGGTATCGACGCGCCGATCCTGGTTTTCGGTGCCGCACTCCCGAACCAGGCGCGCGTGGTCGTCGCGCACCGGCTCTCGCAGACGGTCTGCACGCTGGAATCGGCCCGGGCGCTCTCGGCGGCGGCACGCGCCTCTGGGGCTACGGCGCAGGTTCACGTGAAGGTCGACTCCGGCATGGGGCGCATCGGCATCCGCTGCGCGGAGCTGTTGGAGTTCGTGCGCGCGCTCCACGCGCTTCCCAATCTCGAAGTGCAGGGGATCTACACCCACTTCGCCACGGCATTGGAGCGCGAGCTCACCTTCGTCCGCAAGCAACTCTCGCTCTTCCTGCGCGCCGTCGCGGAGGTGGAGAAGGCCGGGCTGGGCCGGCCCCTGATCCATGCCGCGAACAGCGCCGCCATCCTCCGCCTCGAGGCATCCCATCTCGATATGGTGCGCCCCGGCACGATCCTCTACGGCCAGTATCCCTCGGCGCACGTGCCCCGGATTCTCGATCTGCGCCCGGCGTGGCAACTCAAGAGCCGAGTCGCTTTCGTGAAACGGGTGCAGCGCGGCGATTCGATCGGCTATGGCCGCGACTTTCTCGCGCGGCGCGAGATGACGGTCGCCACCATCCCGCTCGGCTATGCCGATGGCCTCACGCTCACCCCGGTTCGCACCGCGCGCTCGCTCGCCGAATTGCTGCGCACGGCGCGTGAGTTCGCGCGCCGCGGGCGGATGGGAGTGCGGATCCACGGCCAGCACGCCCCGTTCGTTGGCCGCGTCGCCATGCAGATGTGCTGCATCGACGTGAGCCACATTCCAAACGTGGAGGTGGGCGACGAGGTTCTCCTGCGTGCCCGCTTCACGCTCACCAACCCGCGGATCCCCCGCATCTACTGCTAACCCTTTCCCCTGAAGAATCGAGCCCCCTGAGAGGGCGCCCGGGTGCCACGATCCCCCGGCCGGGAGCGCCTTCGCTGCGCGGCAGGTGAAACGCACGCTGGAAAAGCGGTTGACACATGCAGGAACGGCTGTTATACTGGGGCGCAGGGTAGACCTATTCTCGAGGCATCATTTCGTGGAGGAAGGAGGCGGCCATGCTTGCCTTTTCCGGACGAAACCGCGGCTTCACCTTGATCGAGCTACTCGTCGTGATCGCCATCATCGCGATCCTCGCAGCGATCCTCTTCCCGGTTTTTGCGCGCGCTCGCGCCAACGCGCGCAAGGCGAGCTGTCTCTCCAACATGAAGCAATTGGGCATGGGCATTGTGACCTACGCTCAGGATTACGATGAGACCTTACCCCCCGGCATGAGTTACCGGCCCAATCAGACCGCCTGGTACTACCTGATTCGGCCCTACCTGGGCGCGAACGTCAGCAATTCGGCCAGCGCAATCGAGAGCATCGTCGTCTGCCCCGAGTACAAGACTAGCTATCCCGACGGCGTCGAGGGAATCTACCCCAAGTGCAGCTATACTCCGAACGCCTACATCATGGAGACCGACCGGGCATCCAGCCTGGCGCAGTGCAACTATCCCGCCGACCTGGTCCTCCTGGCACCGGGGCGAAACCACCTCACCTCCTACGGGCGCGATGACGCCAGCGGCGATGTCCACTATATGGCCGCGCGCGGCCGGCACGCAGGCGGTGCGAACTACGCGTTCTGTGACGGCCATGCCAAGTGGTTTCCCGCGCCCACGCCTTGGAATGGACGCAGCAGCGCGGGCGTGGTCTGGGTAAGCACTGATTACAGCAAGCCCCGCTTCTATCCGTTCGAGTAGCACACAGGAGGGGAACTCGTGTATAGCGGCGAAGCTGGCAGTGGTGCCTGGGACAGGCTCCCGGTTCTGGATCACTCGTGAGGAGAGCCCTGATGAGAAGCATCCTGCTCTGTGCGCTCGTGCTCGGACTACTCGGGCCGGGATGGTGCGCGGGCACTTATACCGCCACTATCGAGGCAACGGCTCAGGCCGTGCCGACAGTTGCTGGCGCCTGGGTTGACTTCCCGGCGTTCTTGAATCTGGGCGGCGAGACAGCCGCGTTCGCGCCGGAGTCGGTGGTGGTCCGACCCGCGGAACCCGCCGGTGCCGATCCTGTCGCGTCCCGCGTGGAGGAGAGCCAGGGGACTTACCGTCTCTTCTGGGAGGTGCCCGCAGTCGCGCAAAAGGACGCCGGCCAGCCGGTCACCTTTCGGATCGAGTTCGGGGTCAAGCCCGCGCCCGGTGGCTCGCCGCGCCTCCCCGCGTCCGCTGTAGACACGCTGATCGCCAACGGCGGCTTCGAGGAGGTCACGGACCAGGGCATTCCCGTGGGGATCGCTGCGGCGATCTTCAAGCGCGATTTCCGCCTCGTCGCGGAGAAAGAGGGGCGCGCACTCGCGTTCAACGCGGATCCGGAAGGACGCGGGCCGGCCTTCATCACCCCGTGGGTGTCGGTACGCGGGGGCGAATCGCTCGCCTACTCCTTCCGCTTTCGTGCGCGCGGCGCCGAGGCGCACCCCCGCTACAAGGTGATCCTGTTTAGCTATGTGAACTATCGCGATGCCGAGGGTAAGCCGCTCCCGCGGGCGCATGCCTACACCACTCGCCTGGGCGATACCGATGGCTGGGAAGAGGTGCGCGTCACCCTCCCCGTGCCGCCAGCGGCGCGGAGCACCAACCTGGAGATCCGCAACGGGAGCCAAGTGCCCTATTCCGTCAGCATCGATGACGTGCGCATCGCTGCGACTACCATCCCGCAGGTGATGGCGGCCACGGCCCCGGGTGGGCAGCGGCTCAGCCTGCGAGTGGAGGATGAGAACGTTCGCCGGATCGACCTCGGCACCGCCACCTCTCCCGTGTGGCAAGGTTTCCAGGCGCTCGCCCCGGAGATGGAATACACCGCGGAGCGCGGGCTGGGCTTCACGCGCCTGGCCCGGCCATTGGGCCTCGACAAGGTGCGCCCCGATCCGCTCGCGCGTGACTTCATCACCGCGGCGCGCGCCGATCTGCGCATCGATCTCCCCGACGGCGAGTACACCCTCTGGGCGCTCATCGGTGACTCGCAGGTAGGCAGCACTATCCTCACGATCTACCGCGACCAGTTGCTGCAGATCAACGGGCAAGAGGTGTTGAAGCGCGACGTGCCCCCGGCCGAGTTCTTCCGGACGACCTACCTGCGCCACTACGCCGATTTCTGGTACCCCGGCATGGACTTCTATGATACCTTCGTCGCACCGAACTTCGAGGAGCACTTCTTCCCGGTGACGGTGACCGGAGGCAAGCTGACGCTTTCCTGGCGAAACCTTCCCGTGGCGGCGCTCGTCGTGGCCCCCAAGGCGCGAGACGCGGAGCTGCGCGCCGAGCTCAGCCGGCTCAAGGCAGAGCGGCGCCGGGCCACTCCCATCGAGGAGATCGCCCCGCCTGCTGAGGAAGCACCTGCCGCAAGCGTGCTGACAGCTGCCGAGCGGAAGCGCGGCTTTGTCCTTTTCCGCCGGCCGGCTAACGAGAGCATCTATCCCACCAGCCGGCCCAAGCCGGAAGAGCGGATCGCGGTCCTCCAGGCCTTTGCCACGCCCGGGGAGTACGAGCCGGTTCACTTCTCGCTCTATCCCCTGCGCGACCTGGGAGCGGTGCGCGTCCGAGCCACGGAGCTGCGCGCGCGGGCAGGCGGACGCATCCCCGCCAGCGCAGTGGATGTTCGTGTCGTTCGCTACCATTTCAGGGCAGCAGGCGGGCGCGGCGTGGCAGGAGCCTACCGCTATCAGATCGCCCCGTACATTCTGGACCGGCGCGAGAGCGTGGAGGTGACCGAGGGGACCACCTGGAGCTGGTGGGCCACCATCCATGTGCCGGAGGATGCGCCGGCCGGAGTGTATGAGGGCGCCCTGGAGATCACCGCCGGGCAGGAGCCCGCGCTGCGGCTGCCGGTCTCCATCCGGGTGCTTCCCTTCCGACTGGCATCTCTCCCCATCCTGCAGGGCTACTACTACTTCCCCAGCGAGCCCTGGTACTCCACCTTCTGGGGCGCCAACGTCCGCGGCCCGGACTATCGGGACGACCCCGAAGTGCGCAAGATCATCATCGAGAACGAGCGCCGCGAACTCCGCTTCATGAAGAGTCTGGGGCTCAATAGCGTCGCCTTCGGCGACGATTTGCGCAGGGATCTGGAGCTGGTAGACGGCAAGGTTCGCCTCAAGCCCGATAACCGCTTCGCGCTCTGGATGGATCTCTACAAAGAGGCCGGCATGGGCCCGATGCCGTTCTACGGCTTCCAGCCGCTCGGTGCCGGCAACCTCCTGGCCTGGCTCGAGCGCGAGAAGCTGAAGGAGCGGTTTACGCCCCAATGGAACACCGCCTACCGGAGTTTCGTGGAGGAGTGCCAGCGCATCGGCAAGGAGCGCGGCTGGCCCGAGATCCTGTGGTACATCTCGGACGAGTTGAGCAACCACGGTGAAGAGGGCGCCAAGCTGGGCGTGGAGCTGGCGAAGGCACTCAAGGGAATGCCAGGCGTGCGCACCATCGCCTCGATGAACGGGCCCTGGGAGCACATCATGGTGCCCCACCTCAACATCTCCATGCCCAACATCGCCTTCCCGATCACCGAGGAGACGGTGAAGAAGGTGCGCGACTCCGGCTCCGAGCTGTGGCTCTACAACTGCGGCGACGAGCGCCTCAACCTGGGGCTCTACCCCTGGCGCGTGAAGGCTGGCGGGCGCTTCCAGTGGCACTACCGCTACATCAATGCCGATCCTTGGGATGATCTGGACGGCGCCGGCGCCGACACCCAATACTGCCTCTCGCTGCCCGGACCCGATGGCCCGGTCCCCGCGGTGAAGTCGCAGATGGTGCGCGAAGCCGTGGATGACCACCGCTACATCGCCACCCTCGAGCAGGCGATCGCCCGGGCGCGCTCCGACGCGAAGAAGCAGGCGGCCGTCGCCAAAGCGACGCGATTCCTGGAGGAGCTGCGCACGCGCATCCCGGTCGATTTCCGCACGCTCGTGGGCTACCAGGTCGATCCCCGAGCAGCCGGGGCTTCGGTCGGAGGCGAGTTCAAGAACACCGACGCGCTGGACCGCGTGCGCTGGGCCGTGGCCCAGCTGATCCTCGAGCTGCAGACGGCCGGCGGGGGTGCGACCACCGGGAAGGGAAAGTGATGAACGCTCCAGCACATGGCCGCATCGCGGCCCTTTCCCGCTGGCGGGCTCTCCTTTTTGGGGGGCTGCTCTTGCTGGCGCCGGCTGTCCATCAGCCGGCCCAGGCGGAAGCGGCTCTGCCCCGGATAGCCGTCGCACGCGCAAGCTCCCCCGTGGTGATCGATGGCCGGCTGGACGACCCGGCCTGGAATACCGCCACTCCGCACTCGAACTTCCGCGCGCTTGCCGCCCGCGGGCGCGAAACGGCGCCTCCGGAGGAGACCATCTTCCGCGTGCTTTTCGATGGCGAGGCACTCTTCCTTGGCATTGTCTGCCGCGAGCCTCAGATAGGGAACCTGGTCGCCAATGCCGAGGGCCCGGATGGCCGCATCTGGCTGGATGACTCGGTGGAGGTGCTTCTCCAGCCGACCGGACGCTTCTATTACCAGTTCGGGATCAACAGCCGCGGCACGCGCTTCGATGCCCGTATGCCGGTCGCGGACGATATCAGCGAGAAAGAGGTGGCCGGCGGCGCCCTCTGGGATGGCGTGTGGGAGTCGGCGGTCAGCGAAGGCGACGGCGAATGGCGCATCGAGCTGCGCATCCCCCTCGCCACGCTGGACCTGGGTCCGGAGTCTCTCCCTGCCTGGCGCCTGAATATCGGGCGCACGGCAGCCCGGCGCATGGAGTATAGCGCCTGGGCGCCCGTCGAAAAGGGCTTCCACGACCTGCCTCGCTTCGGATACCTGGAGGGGATTGTCATCGATAGCGCGCGCTTCCCCCTGGATGGCTCCGCGCTCGCCTTCCCACCCCTCCTGCTCGGCCGGAACGAGATCCAGCTCTCGCTTCCGGCGCGGCAGCCGGGGCGGTTCCGTGCCCTCACGTCGTTGCGGGAATGGAGCCCCGACGGAAGCGCAACGCGCCAGACCGCGGGCGAAGCGCCAGTCACCGGTGGCAAGTGGTCGCTGGCATTCCCGGTGCCGGTGACCCGCGCTGGCGTTCTGTATGAACTGGGCCTGGAGATCCAGGACGAGGTCACCAACACCCCCGTGCTGTTGCGCAAGCACGTCTTTCGGGCGCCGGACCCGTTCGACGCGTCGCTCGATTGGATGATCTCCTACGGGTCGGACCGGACCGCGCGCGCTACGATGACGCTCGCGGTGGCCGAGAGTTCCGCGCGCGGCAAGGTGGAAGTGGCCCTCTGGGATGGCGGCGCAAAGCCCCAGCAGCGGATCACCCGGAACGTGAGCAAGCCGGGCACGCTGCACGTGGCGCTCCCGCTCGCGAAGCTCCCGGATGGCTTCTACCGCGTGGAGGTCAGCGCCACGCTCGCCGACATCGGCCGCTTGAGCAAGGAACTCCGTTTCTACAAGACATCCGGCCCTTTCGATCAGTAAGGGCGCACGGCGAGGCAGGGATCGCGCGGCTGGGGAGAGAACCAGCAGAGCATGAGCACGCTGTTGGTAGCCGCGCCTCTCCTCGCCGCGCCGGCCGGGGAGAGCCCACTGTCCCCCTACTTCAGCGCGCGTGAATTGTCGGCGCGATGGGCCTGCTGCGAGGCGGATGCGATGCCCGGGCCCAGAGTCTACCATTCCGCCGCTACCCTCGCGAACCCCGCATCGGTGGCTCCCGCCCGAACTAGCCCCGGCCGCGGCAACACGCCCGTGGTAGCGCGCGGGCGCGTGCTGGCCAGCCCACGGGAGTCTCTCGGCCCCGCCCGTCAGATCAACGGCCATAGCCGCTATGGCGGCCCAGGCGCCCGCGCTCCCATGGAGGCGGCGCGGCATCTGCCGACGCGGCGGTGGCGCCGGTGCGGATAAGAGAAACGCCCCCGGGGCTTGCCCGAATGTTCCGACCCGCCGGCTCCAGCCGATAGAGCCGCAGATCACAAAGGGCACCTACTTGAAAAACCCCGCATTCAGGCGCACGCATCAGCAACCGTTCCGCCATTTTCGCACAGAAGGAGGAGTGGGGTACTGCGATGGCATCTCCGGATGAGGTGAAAAGAGAAGAGCTGTGGAATAGCATCAGCCACGGCATCGGCATCCCCCTGGGGATCGCCGCGCTCGTCGTGGCCGTTGCCTTCGCCTCGCTGGAGCGGGATATCTGGAAGATCGTCTCGGTGAGCATCTACGGCACGACGCTGGTACTCATGTACACCGCCTCAACGGTGTACCACGCGATCTCGGGTAAGGCGAAGCGGGTGTGGAACCTGCTGGATCATTCCAGCATCTTCCTGCTCATCGCCGGCACCTATACGCCCGTGATCCTCGCCGGAATGCGCACCACGCTGGGGTGGGTCCTCTTCGGGGTTGTGTGGAGCCTGGCCGTGATCGGGATTGTGATGAAAGCCGTCGCTCGCGAGCGCGCTCTGGTCATCGGCACCGTGCTCTATGCCGTCATGGGGTGGTTGATCGTGGTCGGGTTCCGGGAGCTCGTCACCCACCTACCGCCGGTCAGCGTGCAGCTCCTTTTCGCTGGGGGCCTCGCCTATACCATCGGCATCCTCTTCTTTGCGTGGCGCCGGCGCTATATGCACTTCGTCTGGCACCTCTTCGTGCTGGCGGGAAGCGCGCTCCACTTCTTCGCGGTGTTGATGCTCTGAGGCGCCGGCTGGGGCGGCCCGGCGTCAGGGGAACGAGGATACGCGGGGTTGCCGATGCAGGCAGGTTTTCGCCTGAAGCCAGGCATCCTCCATCCTCTCACTGGCCACGGGCCCCTGCCCAGGCACGGGAGGGCGTTCGTAGTGGCCGGTTCGGACCGGCCACTACGAAGCTGCCGTCTCCCCCTGAAGCCGCATCCGTTAGCGCGGCTCGAAGGTGAGGCAATCGGCATGCGTCAGGTGGTGCGAGACCTCGATCCCCGGAGCAGTGCATGAGAGATTCTCGTTATACTTGCACTGCGAGACCTTACACGCGCCCACCTGGCCCAGATCGCACGGCGCAGCATGCGTCGAGGACTTCATGAACGTGTCGCACTGCGGGTGAGAGCCGCCCACGTTGATTGCACACGCGCGGCACTGCCCCGCCTGGTTGTAGAAGCACTCTGTGACAGTACAGCGTTTCACTGGTGGCATCATCGGCTTCCTCCTTCTGGCGAGGGTCTCTCTCCATGTTGACGATACAGCTCGTCACGGGTGACCCCACGCCTCGGGTAGCGATTCGTGCGCAGTTGAGCGGTCAGAAACGGAACGCAGTCGGCAGCCTTGCATCCGTTTCGTCGCGGATTCCGCAAACCGCCTCTTGAGTTGACCACATCCTCTAGCGCTCAGGAGCAAAAGCTGTGCCGAGAGCCGTCGGGCCTCAGCGCGGCTCGTAGGTGATGCAATCAGCATGCGCCAGATGATGCGAGACGTCGATCCCCGGAGCAGTGCACGAGAGATCGTGGTTGAACTTGCACTGCGAGACCTTGCACGCGCCCACACTGCCCCTATCGGAAGGCGAGGCGTGTGTTCCGGACTGTGTGAACGTGTCGCATTGGGGATGAGAGCCGCCCACGTTGATTGCGCCCGCATGGCATTTGCGCGCCTGATTATAGAAACACTCGGTCACGTCACAGTTCTTCACAGGTGGCATCATCGGCTGGGTCCCCTTTCGGAAAGCGAGCATCCCGGCGCGCCCGGGGCTCCGGCTCTCTGCCCTGTGCCCGCGCGACGCAGGGTGGCCAGAGATACCGCCACAAGAGCACGCGGGTCCCACGATGTATACCCACTCCACATCGCGTAGAAACGGTCCGGAGGCCGGCAGGCGTTTCCCTGGGGCGTAGCGAATGGAATCGCTGCAGGAGGAAGTAAGTCCATGATCAACCTGGGTCTTATCGGCTGCGGCGCGCTTGGCAAGATTCACGCCCAGTGCATCGCACAGATACCTGAAGCGCGTTTCGTCGCCTATGTAGATAAGGTGGAGGACGCGGCAGAGGCTGCGCTCAAGCAGTTCGGTGGCGACTACGCAACGACGGACGTTGAGACGCTGTTGTGCGACGACAGCGTGGATGCCGTGTACATCTGCACGCGGCACGACTCGCATGCTTCGCTTGCCATCGCGGCCGCGCGAGCAGGCAAGCATATTCTGATCGAGAAGCCCCTCGCGCTCCGGATAGAGGAGTGCGAGGCGGTGGCCGAAGCCGTGAAGCGCGCCGGCGTCACCCTGATGCCGGCGTTCAAGATGCGCTTCTACCCGCTGGTGCAAATGGCCCACGAGTTCATCCCCAACCCGCAGGTGATGGTCGGGCAGATGATGGACAACCGATGGGGGGATAACATCTGGCCGCAGGATCCAGTGCAAGGGGGCGCCAACGTCCATAGCCAGGGATGCCATACCACCGATCTCCTCCGCTTCTTCGCCGGAAGCGAGCCCACTCGCCTCTGGGCGTCCGGCGGAACGTTGACTCATCCGGGGCACCCCTGTATCGACCAGTGCATCGCCTCCATTCAGTTTGCCAATGGCCACACCGCCGCCTGGATTCAGGGCGATGCCGCCACGAGCCACTTCACCAGCAAGTTCTTCTTCGAGCTGTTCGGCAATGGCAAGAGCGTGCAGCTGTATGATCGCTTCAAGAAGGCCACCTTCTTCGACGGCCAGAAGACGTGGGTCGAAGAGCGCCCGGATGAGGAGGGCTTCCTGCTAGAGAACCGCGAGTTTATCAGCGCGCTCCAGGAAGGTCGCCAGCCGGTGCTTACCGCTCATGATGGCATCCAGGCAACGCGCATCGTCCTCGCTGCCGATCGCGCCATCCGCACAGGCGAGGTGCAGACGCTGTAGCTGCTGCCAGCGGCGTGTCTGAGCGCCCGGCTATCGAGCGTTCCGACGGGTGAAACGCCGCGGTCGTTACCACTGCGGGGGAAGGCTTCCTGTGAAGTTCCAGGCAGCCTTCCCCCGCGCGCGTGTTCATCCCTGCGAGTGACCGCGCCTATCTTCCGAATGCATAGATCAGCGATGTGAGCAGGCCGACAGCCGCGAGGATATTGGCCCGGCTAAACACAGGCTCCTTCTTGTCGTCGAGGAAGAGGACATCGCCCGGGCCCATCGTCACATTGGCAGTCCGCTCATCCCCTTTGAGCATCTTGCCCACATCGAGCACGGTGCGGGTGATCTCGTCACCTGACCGCCGGACGAGGACCGCCCGGCGCAGATCCGCCGTGGCGGTTGGCCCGCCGGCACGCGAGAGGGCTTCCATGATCGTCACGCGGTCGCGCTCCATGACGAAGTAGCCGCCCGCGCGCACGGCACCGAGCACGCCGAAACTCCGCTCGATGACAGGCTTGGGGAGCGAGACGGTATCGCCATCCTCCAGCGCGATGTTGGCGGCGGCGTTTCCATCCTCCAACGCCTGGCGCAGGTCGATGGGGCTCGCCTCCTGATTTCGGTGGATCAGCTTCGCCAGCGAGAGGTCTGCGCCTTCAACGATCCCCCCCGCGAGGGCAATCACTTCGGCGACGGTTGTTCCCTCCACCACCTGGTAGACCGAGGGCTTTGCCACCTGCCCCAGCACCGCGACGGTCAGCATCCGCTTTTCGGGCACGGTGATCGTATCGCCTGCCTGCAGGGGTGGGTTCTCCCCCTCCCCGCTGGTGACCACTTCGTTCGAGAGGTTCACCGGGATCTGCGCGCCGCTGCGGAGCAAGACCACACGCGCCCGGTCAGCGCGCTCCGTGAAGCCGCCCGCCATCTGCACGGCATCCATCACGCGGGCATCCACGGGCACAGTGAAGACCCCCGGACGCAACACCTGGCCAAACACCGAGATAGAGAGCACGGGGCGCTCGCCTACGCTCACCACATCGCCCGCCTGCAGCGCCGGGTTGAAGCGTGCATCGCCAGTGGCCGCGTACTGAGCCAGATCCGCGGTGAGGCTGGCCCCCTTGCGCAAAATCCGAATGCTCGAGCGGTCCGCGCCCTCATCGAAGCCGCCCGCCATCTGGATCAGATCCAGCGCCCGCGCCTGTGGCGGCAGCACATAGGTGCCCGGCCTCATCACCTTGCCAAAGACCGAGGCACGGTTTGCTTCGACCAGGTCAACCGTCACCTCGGGGTTGCGCAGGTAGCGGCCCAACGCTTTGCGAATCGCCGCGGCGGCCTCGTGCGGCTTCAGGCCAGAGACCTTGACCTCACCAACGTAAGCAACCGGCACCTTCCCATCATCGGTGACGGTGACACGACGCGACAGGTCGGGCTCTCCCACGACCGTGATCGTGATCACGTCGCCGGGAGAGATGATCACGTCGGCGGGTGGGGGGGTGGCCGGTGGGTCTCCAACACCCTGCGCGCCAGCGCCGGCAGCGAGGCCAACCACCAGCGCCACCACGCCCAGTAGTGATCCTGCAAATCGTATCATACTCTCTCCTCCCTCTCCGGGAAAGCCGATGCAAGCCACCTGCGCGGGTGCAAAAGGCATGCCGGAGCCCCTGCGACTTCGGGTCCGGCATGCCCCCAGCCCTCCGCATCTGGAAGCCGGGAGGATGGTTTCGTGCCTCTCTTCGGAATTGGCAGTGCCCCTCGCTGCGCCCTGGGGTATGAGGGAGATACGATGGCACTCTCGATGCGGGAAGTCGCGGAGGCGTTTGTGGCGCTGGAGAAGAGCAGCCGCCGGACCACGCTGGTGGCCATCCTGGGGGATCTCTTGGCTCGGGCGGAAACCGCGGAGATGGAACGCCTCGTCTACCTCTGCCAGGGGCGCTTAGGGCCCCCCTTCAGTGCTCCTGAGATCGGCCTTCAGGCGAAGCTGATGATGCACGCCGTCGCCGACGCCACCGGATGCACCGAGGAGGCGATCCGGCATCTCTACGATGAGCGGGGCGACATCGGAACGGTGGCCGGTGAGATCCTGCCTGCGGAGGGAAGAGGTATCTCTCTGATGGAGGTGTACCACCAGCTCTTGGCCATCGCCACGGCATCCGGCCGCGGGGCGCAGGCGCAGAAGATCGGGCTGCTGGCGGATCTCCTGCGCCGCCTCTCCGGGCCCGAGGCGCGCTACGTCCTCCGGATCGCGCAGGGCCGGCTCCGCCTGGGCGTGGGCGATGCCACCATATTGGACGCTCTGGCCACTTCAGCAGGCGATCCCTCGCTCAAGGAGGCGATAGAGCGTTGCTACAACCTCTCTTCCGATCTGGGTCTGGTGGCGCGCGTCTTGCGCGAGGAGGGCGAGCCCGGCCTCCGAAGATTCCAGGCCCGCCCCGGCCGGCCCGTGCGTCCGGCGCTGGCCCAGCGCGTGGCTTCCCCCGAGGAGGCACTGCGCCGCCTCGGGCGGTGCCAGGCCGAGCCGAAATACGATGGCTTCCGCCTCCAGACACACCGGGTTGGCGATGCGGTCCATCTCTTCTCACGGAACATGGAGGACGTTTCGGGGCAGTTTCCGGAGATCGCCGAGGCCACGCTGCGCCAGGTGGGAGCCGAGTCTGCCATCCTCGAAGGTGAAGCCGTAGGCTACCTGCCAGAGACGGGCGAGTACCTGCCGTTCCAGGTGACCGTCCAGCGCCGGCGCAAACACCGCGTCGAAGCGATGCAGGAGGCGATTCCCCTCCGCCTCTTCGCTTTTGACCTCCTCTATGCCGATGGGCGCGAGTTCCTCACCGCCCCGCTCACCGAGCGTCGTGCCGCCCTGGAGAGGCTCGTCACGCCCACCCCCGACTCCGCCCTGGCCCTCTCGCCGGTCCTGGTCACGGACGACGCCACCGAACTGGAGCGCTTCTTCGACGAGATGGTCTCCGAGGGCCTGGAGGGGATCATGGTGAAGCGGTTGGATGGCGCTTACACGGCTGGCGCGCGCTCCTTCAACTGGATCAAGCTGAAGCGCGGTTACCGGGCAGAGCTGGCGGATACCGTCGATTGCGTGTTGGTGGGCTACCTCTACGGGCGGGGGCAGCGCGCGCGCTTTGGGATCGGCTCGCTCCTCGCCGCTGTCTATGATGAGAAGCGCGACCGCTTCCAGACGGTCGCCAAGATCGGCTCGGGCCTCTCAGATGAGGGGTGGGTGAAGATGCGCGAGCTTCTGGATCAGGACTCCGTGCCCCACCGGCCGGCGCGCGTGGATTCGGTGTTGCAGCCGGATGTATGGTGCGAGCCGCACTATGTCGTGGAGGTGCAGGCAGACGAAATCACGCGCAGCCCGCTGCACGCGGCCGGCCGCGATGGCGAGCCCACCGGCTACGCCTTGCGCTTCCCGCGCATGGTCGGCTGGATTCGGGCCGACAAACACCCCGAGGACGCGACCACCGTGGAGGAGATCATCGAGATGTTCCGCATCCAGCGGCTGCGAGCAACCTCGGCCTTGTAGGCTCAATCCCACCCGGCGACCCGCCAGCGCACGCCGGCGCGCGGGATAGTTACGTGCGACAGCGCCTCGGCATCCTCGGGAGCGTGGCCATAGAGACGGAGGAAGTCCGCCTCCAGTTCCTCTTCCAGGGCGGTCGGTGCGGTCAGGGGTAGCTCCACCCAGGTGTTGTTCCGCCGGGCACTCTCGCGGAGGGCAAAGAGGATCTCCAGGTCCTTGCGCGCGTTGGCAGCGCCATAGGTCGGCGCGGTATCCTGGGTGATGGCGCGATGGAAGCCGACCAGGAGCTCCATCCGTGCCACCTCATCATCATCGGCGGCGCCATACTTCTTGTAGGGGTTCTCGAAGACGATGGGCGGGTCGGTCTCCACGCGCAGGTGATCCAGGACCTTCTCGCCGTCGATGGTGGTGTATTCGTACAGGAAGGGATAGTGCGTGGCGCGCTCGACGGAGCCGATGTAGAGGTCATTCCCGACCAACTGGCCCAGGGTGCCCTCGATGTCCCAGCGCGAGCTCATCCGGCCCCGGGGCGGGTCCTCGAAGAGGCAGACCACGCCACTGTCGAACTCGATGATGGCGGCGTCCCACCAGTCCTCCTGGACCAACTCCCCTTCATAGCCGACGAAGTGAGGCACCCGTACCTTGCCGGAGTAGCCAAGCACGCGGGTAGCCTCGCCCGGCAGGAGCATGCGCACCGCGTTGATGCCGTGATAGTCGGCCTTGTTGGTGTACCAGAGGCGTGCGTGCGTAACCTCGCCGATGATGCCGCTCTCGATGATCTTCCGCTTGAGCTGCTCGCGTGCCCAGAGAAAGACCTGTTCCGTCACTTCCAGCTTCACGCGGTGGCGCTCGCACGTCTGCACCATGTAATCGGCGATGCGCAAGGTAGGCGCGATTGGGATCTCGGTGATCGGGTGGACGCCGTGCTTTGCGGCCAGCCCCACGGCCATGGGGTTGCTGTCGGAGGAGACGCCGTTGAGGAGCACATCGAGCTTCTCTTCGGCAAGCATGGCCGTCAAGCTCGTGTAGGGTTTCACACCCCACCGCTCGGCGTTTTGCCGTGCGCGCTCCTCGATCACCTCGCAGACCGCGCAGAAGTCATACAGATCGCTTCTCTCGGAGAGCTTGCGCAGGGTGGACTGCCAGGACTGGCCGCGGCCAGTGCCGGCTCCCAGGATGGCGATGCGAAGTCGTTGCATGTGAGTTCCCCCAAAGGTGTCTCCAGGACGCGGGCTGTCCGCCCGCGGTATCCCCGCGTTGGAAGCATCCGCTCGATGCCGTTTTCCCGTGCCACCGCCCAGACGAGCGCGGCCCAACGCCATCCTAACCTACTCCGAGTGCCGCGGTCACCCGTCCAGCAAGCGGCGGAGGTTTGGAATAGGGCCGGGAGCGACCGGTGTCACCACGAAGCGGCACTCGGGAGCGCCTTGCGCCTGGCAGGCGACCTCCTCGCAGTTCATCTGTCGGCGGGTCAGCACCGACACAGCGCGCGCCAGGAAGCCCCGGGTAAAATGGTCCTGCGGGTAGTCCGAGGCCTCATAGCTCTCGAACACGTCTCGTCCAGTAAAGAGCAACTCACCGTGGGCCTCATCCACCGATTTCAAGGTCAGGTTGCCCAAGCCCTGCAGCCGGAACATATCGAGGTAGTTCGCCAGATCGCCCTCGAAGTTCTCCGCGTACTTACTCCCGATGCGGATGCGCGCGACGTCTGGTAGGTGGAACTCTGCCTCCAGCTCGCGCAGAATCTGGCCCACAAAGCGGCTGGTAACCGACGTCTCCAGGTAGGGGCGCAGCGGGTCGACACCGAAGCCGCGGAGTGCGAGCCGCAGAAAGGCGGCCGCCTGGAGGGAAGCCGGGGCAACCCGCTCCTCGGGGAGGGTAGGCAGCAACTCTTTCAGCGCGCGCTCGTGGAATGCCGCCACCTCCTCCGGACCGATTTGGCAGCGGATGAACTCGCCGCTCAGAAGCTTCAGCGCCGGCATCACCTGGGATTCCCCGCCCTCCAGGTAGCCGGCCAGCAGATCCCGGTAGCGGGCACACAGCGGATGCTCCTCTGGCTCCACGATAGCCCCTCCTTCGCCCCGGCGCATGCACCCCTCCTACGCTTGAGAAAGGTACTTGACGAGGGTCAGCTCGTTCCCAACTCCCGGATGGTAGGTATGATGCACCTCGTCCATGAAGTTGCGGATGATGTAGGTGCCCACCCCTCGCTTCCGGTCGCCCGTGGTGAACGCGCTCAAATCCAGATCGCCCAGCTCGCTGATGGAGAAGTCCGGACCCTGATCCAGGATTCGCAGCTCAATCCGGTTGGAGAAGACGGAGACGCGCAGCGTGATCGCCTGCATCGCCCCATCAGGGTAGCGAGCGACAATCACGCGACCAGCGGAAGGCACTTTGCTGTAAGCGTGCTCGATGATGTTGGCGCACGCCTCGTCCACCGCGATCTCGATCTCGCCCACGCGTTGGTCCGGGAAGCCCATCTTGCGTGCCACGGCACAGACAAAGTCACGGATGAGGTATAGGTAATCCGTCTCGCCGGGCACAACCAGAGCCAGGTCCCGGCGCTCGCGTTGTGTGCTCATTGTCCCTCGGTCATAGCCAGGCACTGAAGCGCCTCCTCCTCCGTACTGAAGGCGCGAATCAGCTTGGAGAAGCCAAGCAGATTGAAGATATTGGCGATCTTATCGGACATCCCCGCGATCACCAGGTCGCCGGCGTTGTGCCTGACCTGGCGGAATACGCTCATCAACAGGCCCAACGCAGTGCTGCAGATGTACGTTGCCTCGCGAAGGTCGAGCAGCAATCGATAGCTCCCCTGGTTGATCAGGGCGAGCATCTCCTGCTCGAAGCGCGGGAAAGAGTGCGCGTCAATATAGCCGGCCACGCGTACAACCTGTACCGCGTGCCCACCTGCCTTCGTCGGTTCGGTGGTAATCCTCAGCTCTTTCATGAACAGCCACTCCTGCCGGATCGGTCATCTGCACCGGCCTACGGAATCCCGGCGCCTCTCATCACGCCGGGCAAGCGTGTATTCCAACTGTTAGATCCATCAGCCTCAGCGATGGTAGTAATCGCTATCGACCAACACCCCGTGCTCCCGGTGAATGCTGAATGGAAACGGGCGCGGGTCGAACTTGCCTCCGCGTACCTTGCGTATCTGGAGGTTGCGTCGGGGGATTCCCCCGCGGTCCTCGGCGTAGAACAGCCGCAACGATACATCATACGCGTTGGACACGGAGTTCGTCTCGCGTGGATCCATCGCATCCGCGAGGTAAAGATCCAGGAGAACCACATCCGGCTCCTTGAGAATACGGTTCTTCTCGTAAACCAGGTGAATCAGGTCGCGCGGCGCCAGGTAGGCCGCCACAGAGGTCATCGAGTCGATAATCACCCGGGTGGGCCGGGCCACCTGAGAGAGGCCCTCGGCTAGAAGGTAGGCGAGCTCCTCCGGATCCGAGCGATCATAGAGAAGATACGGCTCGTCGCCCCCCTCGGAAAAGGCGTCCACCAGGACGAAGCTCCCCTGGCGCTCGTAGCTACCTACGGAGAAGCCGAAGCGCTGAAGGCTGGCACGCACCCGCTGCGGGGCATCATCACACGCCACGAAGAGCACGGACTCGCCCCGGCGAAGCCCCTGAATAGCGAAGTGCGAGGCGAGGATCGTCTTGCCGATCCCCGAATCGCCCTCCACCTGCCATGCCGTGCCGAACGGCAGCGGCTCCGCCAGGATCGCATCCACCGGCGCGAAGTGCACGTAGCGCGCCGGGCTTGCGCTCTGGGGCGCTTCTCTCCTCCCGCCATCCGCGCTAGGCATCATCTCGTTCCGCTCCTCGTGCCGGCCGGTAGAAGACCTTGATACCTGACGGCGTGATCCGCATGCGGTGCTCGCCCATGACGTGGTTGGCACCCCGCGCCTTGAAGACCTCAATGCCACGCTTGCGCCGCAGGCCATCGCGCGTGCTGCGCAATAGGACCACCGAATCGACCAACGTCTCTTCCACGCCGTAGGTGCTGATGCGCGAGCTGCCGGCCGGCACCTCGGCGATGAAAATGGCGGCAGCCCCTAGCCCCTTGGTCAAGCGCACCAACTGGTCGGTGCGCTCCTTGGCCATGTGCGGCTGCTGGCTCACCTCGTGAAGCATCGCCGATAGCGAGTCGAACACCACCCGCCGGGCGCCCGTCTCCTGCAGCTGCACCCGCACCACCCAGAGGTGCTCGGCAAGGCTCAGCTCGGCGAAAGGCGCGTAGACCACGGTCAGCAGACCCTCCGCTTCCAGATGAGCCAGGTCCCAACCGAAGGATGCCGCCACCTGCTGCACCTGCTCGGGCGTCTCCTGGTAGAGGAAGAGGAGCCCCTTCTCGCCCAAAGAAGCGCCCTCCTGGAGAAACTGGAGGCCGAGGATCGTCTTTCCTGTGCCGCTCTCGCCGCTCAGAAGCAGGCTGGAAGCTTGCCGCAACCCGCCATCCAGCAGGTGATCGAGGCCCGCGACCCCTGTCGGCAAGAGCGCCGCTTCTCCGGGCACGGCCTGGTGCGTGGGTACCACCTGCAGGGGGAAGACCTCGATCCCTTCCGGCCCGAAGCGGAAGTAGTGCCGGCCCGAAATATGGTCCTGGCCCCGCGACTTGAGTACCTCGACATGCCGCTGGCGGCGGCCGGTCTCCTGGTCGGCGGTGTTGCTGACCCGGATGACGGCGTCGACCACGTACTCCTCGAAGGAGCAGCCATACCCCTCCTCCGAGGTGACTTCCTTGGTTACCAGAACCGTCAGGCCGCGCTGCTTCAGCGCATTGAGGAGGCTGACGGCGAGCACCCGGCGCTCCATGGGGTCGGCGCTGAGCGTATCGAGATGGCTGATGCTATCGATGAGGATGCGGCGGGCTCCCATCTCCTGGATCCACTCATCGATCAGGCCGTCTGGCTTCTGGAGCTGGTCGCGCAACACTTCCGGGGAGGTGCAGCAGACGCGCACCTTGTTTTGGGCTTCCAGAGCGCGAAGGTCCCACCCGAAGTTGGCCGCGTCGCGGTAGAGCTGAGCCGGGAACTGCTCGAAGCTGATGATCAGTCCCGCCTCGCCATACCGGACGACTCCCTCGTGGATGAACTGGATCCCAACCGTGGTCTTCCCCGCGCCCGGGGTCCCCTCAACAAGGATCGCATGACCCCGCACGATTCCGCCCATCAAGATGAGGTCGAGGCCTTCGATCCCTGTAGGGATCTTTTCCATTCCGAATCATCCCCCCGCCTGTTAGGCAGATTATACTTCCTGGCGCATAATTGGTCAAGCCTGCGCTCCCCGACGCAACCGCCCAGGGCCCACGCCGCGTGTATCCCACGGACGCATTGGAGCCAGAAGAAATCCGCTGGTCTTTAATGTAGTGTTAGGGACAGGCAATGTTCTTTTCGGCATGGCCGGCTTATTCTTGAAGGTTCATCACGTTCGTGGCTGAGGAGGCCGGGGGATCCCCCGCTTTCCCATCCGCGTCCGCTCCCTTCAGCCGTGGTATCGACTGTATCGACGCCGGCGCGGGGCCAACCGCGCCTTGACACTGCGGGGGCGGGCGCGCTATAATCAGCGCGACACCCCGGACGGCTGCCACGCGCGCAGGCGCCGGGGCAACGGCGCGGGTGGCTCATGGGGGCGCAAGCCGCCACGGGCTGAAATGGGGAAGTCCGGTGCAACTCCGGCGCAGTCCCGCTACTGTAACCGCAGACGCCCTGCGGGAGTCAGACACCCAGCCCGCTGCCGGTCATTCTCTTCCTTCGCGTGAAAGGGGGGAGTGACGCTGCCTCTGCCGCCGGCGGTCCAGCCCACCACTCCCCAAGATGAGGAATGCCGGATGCATGCGTCATTTCGGGGAGCCTGCCTCCTGCTGGCCGTCGCTCTCTCCTTTGCCGGGTGCCGCCAGCAAGAACCGCCAGTCGCTCCAGCGCGCGTGCCCGCACAAGCGGCGGTGATCGATGATCTCGGGAGGCCTTGGGATGGCCATCTGCCGGCACGCCGCATCGTCTCGCTCGCCCCGAACGTGACAGAGATCGTGTGCGCGGTCGGAGGCCAGGAGTACCTCGTCGGGATCGATACCGCATCCGACTATCCTCCCGCCGTGAAGCGCATTCCCCAGGTTGGAGAGTTCCTCCGCCCTAGCATCGAGCGGATTGTCTCGCTGCGCCCGGATGCTGTGATCGTCTCTAGCGCCACCCTGCCCGCTCCTGAGGCCGACCGCTTCGCCCAGACGCTTCGCGCTCCGGTCTTCGTGCTCAACCCGGTACACTTGGAGGACGTCTGCCGCAACGTGCGCATCATTGGCCAGCTGCTCGGACTGGAGCAAGAGGCGGAGGCCGTCGCCGCGAAGACGGAGCGCCGCCTGGCGGACGTCGCACGCCGGGCCGGCGGGCAACCGCGGCGGCGTGTCTTCCTCGAGATCTGGCACGAACCCCTTACCACCGTAGGGGGCGGCACCTTCCTGGATGATCTGATCCGCCTGGCGGGAGGCCAGAACGTCGCCGCGTCGCAGAAGAAGCCCTTCCCCACCTTCAGCCTGGAGGCGCTTCTCGCCGCCAATCCGGAGGTGTACATCGTGACCACCGGAATGGGAGCCGCGCCGGACCCGGCAAAGCGGCCTGGTTTCGGCGCCCTGCGCGCCGTGCGCAACCGGCGCGTCGTCTCTGTTCCCGGCGATCCCGTGATGCGGCCGACGCCACGCCTGGCCGAGGGCGCCGAGCACCTGCTGCGGGCCATCCATCCGGAGGCGCAAGCCGATGAAGCCGAGTAGAAGGCAGGTCGTCTGGGCGCTTCTGCTCCTGCTGCTGGTAGCCGCCGCCACCATCGGCATCGGAGTTGGCCCGGTGCCGGTGCCGCCCGGCGAGACACTCGATGCCCTCATCCGACTCCTGGCTGGCCAGCCGGAGTCGAGCCCGGCCGATGCCATCGTCCGGGTTCGCCTGCCACGCATCGCGCTCTCCGCCGTAGTGGGTGCTGGGCTTGCCGCATCTGGCGCCGCTCTGCAGGGTCTCTTCCGAAACGCCATGGCCGATCCCTACCTGCTCGGGATTTCGGCTGGCGGCGCGCTTGGGGCCACGCTCGCCATCGCGCTCGGTCTCGGCATCACCACCCTCGGACTGGCTCCCGTGCCCCTTTTCGCGTTTCTGGGCGCCCTCGCCGCGGCATGGGCCGTCTATGCTCTGGGGAGAACCAGCGGCCGCGTGCATACAGAAACACTCCTCCTTGCCGGCGTCGCGTTGAGCGCGCTCCTTTCCGCCGCGATCTCCTTCCTGATCGCCCTGAGCGCCCGCGAAGAGGTGGTGAGCGCCGTCTACTTCTGGACGCTTGGAGGCTTCTACCGCGCGGATTGGAGCCGGGTGTGGATCGCCCTCCCCTACGCGTTCCTCGGCATGGGCCTGGCATGGCTCTATTCGCGCGACCTGAACGCTCTGCTTCTCGGCGAGGAGTGCGCGCTCAATCTGGGCGTCGATGTGGAACGCACAAAACGAGTTGTGCTCGCCGGCGCGGCCCTCGCGAGCGCCGCCGCCGTTTCCGTATCGGGGATCATCGGCTTTGTGGGCTTGATTGCCCCGCACATCGTCCGGCTGATTCAAGGTCCCGACCATCGCGCACTCATCCCCGCATCCGCGCTCACCGGCGCCCTCTTCCTTGTGATCTGTGATACGCTGGCGCGCACCCTCTTCGCCCCCACCGAGATGCCCATTGGAGTGCTCACCGCGTTCACCGGAGTGCCCTTCTTCCTCTCTCTCCTGCGCCGGTCGCAACGGGTTTCCCGGCACGCCTGACACGTGACGGACCCGGCCAGACGGGACGCCGTTCCCGCCTCATTCCCCAGGCCCCATCCAGCTGTTCTCCTGCGAGAGAGGCAAGCGGTCACAATTGCGTGACCGGAGGCGTTTGTGTTAGAATGCACGCGAAGGCGTTATCCAACGTGCCGTGGCCCGCGCGATGCGGCGCCTAGTCCGCACGGTGCGCTTTCAATGCGGTTCCGATCTGCGGCCTCAAGGAGTTGGGGAACTCCGCGTCGTATCTGCCTGATGGCGGTCTTCGCCAGCCCACCGGTATCCGGTGTGCGACGGTGGTCGCCGGGCTGCGTTTCGGTCGTTCCGGTCGCACAGAATGCCTGCTTCTTAAGAAGAGGGACAAGCGACCGATAATGCCTAGTGGGAGAGGCCGCGGGCCAGCGCGCCGCTTTCACGAATGCACCTCGCTAGGGAATCCGAAAGGATGGATTGCCAGGCGAGGAGAGGCCGCGAGCTGCAAATTCGCGCTCTATCGGGGCCACCGGCGTTGCCGCGAGCAGGCGTCCAGAGTCGCGATGTAGGTGTTGCTGCCCGAGAGCCGGACGCACCCATTCGCAGTGCTGAGTATCCGCCCTCGGGGTCTTCTGGATGGAGCGCCCCGCGTCCGGGGAAGCGAGGAGGATTCCGAGCGCCCGGAGCAACGAGAGTGGAGTGAGGGCCGGATATGAATTACGGGTTGGAAGGATAGGCACCACGCTTGGAGATCCTGCGCATCGCTTTCGAAGGGGACAAGGTTCAGATTACGCTTCGCATGTCAGAGCCCTTCAACACACGCGACAAACCCCATCTCGCGCGCGGGCTCTTCCGCATGCTGCCGCGGCTGAAGAAGCACCGTTGCTACAACGAGGGCAACCTGAGCTTCCAGCGCGAGGCAGCATCCACTGAGATCGCCCACCTGCTGGAGCATCTCGTTTTGGAGTTGCAGGCCGTGACGCTATGCGGCCGAGGCATCCGGGGCGTCACCTACTGGAACTGGCGGGAGGAACCAACCGGACAGTTCCATATCGACATTGACGCGCCCCATCCCGGCGTAGCGCTCGGCGCGGTGTGGCTCGCTCAGCGCATTATTCGCGCGATTGATGAGCGGCACCCCGAGACGATCGATATCGAGACCGAGTTGCGCACGCTACGCGCGATTGCCAAGCTCCCGGTGGATGCCATTCCAGCCCTCCCCGTGGAGGATTTCCCGCGCTGGGAGGCCACGTGGGCACAGCAGGTGGCCGAGTTGGTCGCCCGTTCCAAGGAGCAAGCCCTCGTCACCTCACACTGAGGCCCGGCTAGCGCCCGCGCCCCAGCCTGGAGAGCGCAGAAAGCATTCGGCCCCTCGAGCCCCCGGGATCGGGGGTTCGAGGGGCCGCATCCGGAACGCACTCGTCTTCTCGAACCTACTCGCTTGCCTCTTCACGCTGGCGCCTCGAGCGCGCCTCGCGCCCCAGCTTGCCAATCCGGGAGTAAAACTCTGTGCCGTGCGTATCGCGAACCGCTTCGCCGCCCTTGCGGCCAATCTCCGTGTAGAAGCTGGAGCCGTACTTCTCCTTCACGCGCTCTCCGCCAAGCCGGCCCGCCGTGCGCGCCAAGGAGGGGTCTGCCGCGAACCCACCCTCGCGGTCGTGCTCATGCGAACCACGATGTGCCTGGGCGATACGAGCCGCCCCTTCCGATCCGGGCTTGGGCCCTGGCCGTTGCTTCCGCTCTGCCATCTTGGATGACCTCCTTCGGATACCACAACGTCACTCATGGGACAGCGGCGAGCCGACACCAGAACCTGAGTGCGGCGCGGACCACCACCCCATACCACGGCGCCGGCACACAAAATACCGGCGCGTTACCGTGCGGGCCGCGAGCGCTCCACCGAACCGTGTTACGCGATGTATCTCCCCTCGGAATGTTGCGTTTCCTGCCCTGCGCCCTTTGCCGGAGCCCGGCCCACGGGGTTTCGCAGCACGACGCTTCCCTTACCCCCATAGACTACGTTCCCCAGCCTTTCCGGCGGTGATGCCGGAACGAGAACCGACTGCGGCGCATCTCCCCGCTCAGACCCGGTCCGCTTCCCGGATCCGGCGGTGTCCCGGACGCTGCCGGTCAATCGCAGAGCCAGCCGGGACTTCCGAGGATGTGTGAAGGGTATGATCAATACGCCAATCGCTGGGGGCACACCGCCCTTGCCGGGCATCGTACCACTGCGATTCGCGCAAGCCTGCCGGCGCCACGGGGTGGCGCCGGCAGACACTTTTATGCATCTTCAGGCTTGATCATAGGAGCAGCCGTCTCGTCGATGCGCTCCTCAAGCTCGTCTTGCTTCTCTTTCGCCGCCTCGACGCCCGCATCCACGGCTGCCGTCACCCGGCCGCGCAGCTCGTCAACGCGCGAGCGTGCCTGCTCCATGAGGCCATCCGCGCGCTCCCGAAGCGTGGTGACCGCCTCGCCCGCGCGCTCGCGCGCGCATCCGGCAAACTCACCCACCTTCTCGCGCGCCTGGCCTGCATATTCCGTCGCTCTCTCCCCCACCTTGCGGCGCACTTCCACGCCGGCCATCGGTGCATAGAGTAGCGCTGCGGCGGCGCCAATCAACCCACCAATTACTAGCCCAAGGGCGAAATCCCTGCTGCTGTTGTTGCTATCGCTCACTTGCCGTTGCCTCCCTTCGCTCTTGCGAGTGCCTGCCACACTTCCAATCCCTTGCCTACCCCGGCACGCACACTCGCCAGGTTGATCATCGGACCGGAAATTGCCTCTTGCACGATGGAGGAGGTGGTATCCACCCGCTGTACTACCCGCTCCGCCACCTGTTCACTGAGGTCCGCAATGTGCTGAGCCTTCTCTGCAACCTCGCCGCTGATTCTCTCGGCACGCTCGGAAACCACCGTGGCGGTCTCCCTGACCGTGCCAAAGAGATCTTCCGCCTGGTTCATCAACGTGGTGGCTTTGCCGCAGAGGCCTCGGAGCTGTTTGTAGATGCCAAAGGAGGCAATCGCCAGAACGACCCAGCCGCCCACTTGCAGCACGGCTATGATGATCAGCGCAATCTCCGCCGCTGGGCTCATGCTGTATCCCCCTTTTTACAGCATTCTAGCACATGATACCCTCTCTGTCAACCCCTCAAACGCCCACCGAGCGCGCCCCCAGCCCCACCGCAAGGGGGCGCCAAGCAGACGCTATGGGGCTTCGCGCTAGCCTCTGATCAGCCGATCCGAACTTGCGCTCCCCCGGCCACAAATGCAAAAGGCGCCCCTCCTCGCGGGTATATCCCACAAGGAGAGGCGCCTCTAATCGTTTCCGCCGCAAAAAAAGCCAGCCATTACTCCACGCGGCGACGCCGGCGCGTGGAGTATCTCGCCAACAGGGCGCGGGCAGATACCACCCGTGGGCCCCGGAGAGGACGACGCGCGCGCCCTCGCTCAGCGCTTCCCGCGCTTCATCCTGCGGATGGGCACGGTCGCCACCAGGCTGACGGCCCCTCCCGTGTCGGTGATCGTGATCACCGAATTCTGCTCGTCAACGTCCATGAACTCGGAAAGCACCCGCGTCAGGTTGGCGCGCATGCGTTCCATCGTTTGCGGCGACACACTGGCTCGATCCTGAACCAACACCCGGCGGATGCGCTCGCTGGCAACCTTACCGGAGGGCTCGGGCCGGCCAAAAAGGCGACTGAGAAAAGGCATGGTCTCCCCCTTACTACCTATGCCTTGCCAATACCCAAAAACCGCCGGATCCGGCCGAGCATGCCGTCGTCCTCCTCCAGCGACATGAGGGGAACATCCTCGCCCACCAACCGGCGAGTGATGTTCTTGTAGGCCCGCGATGCACCGGCTTTCGGATCCATGACGGCCGGCTCGCCACGGTTGGTCGAGACGACGATCGCCTCATCCTCTGGCACCACGCCAAGAATCGGCACCGAGAGGATCTCGCTGATGTCGTTGATATCCATCATATCGCCGCGCTTCACCATGTGAGCGCGCACGCGGTTTACAATCAGGCGAATATCGCGCAGTTCCTCGGCCTCCATCAGGCCGATAATCCGGTCCGCATCCCGCACTGCCGAGACTTCAGGGGTCGTCACCACCACCGCCTTTTGCGCCCCGGCAACGGCGTTGCGAAAACCCTGCTCGATCCCGGCCGGGCAATCAATCAGCACGAAATCGAACTCGCTGCGCAGGTCCTGGCAGATCTTGCGCATCTGATCCGGGCTCACCGCGTTCTTGTCGCGCGTCTGAGCGGCCGGAAGCAGAAAGAGGCCATCGTAGCGCTTATCTTTGATCAGCGCCTGCCTCAGCTTGCACGTGCCCTCCGCCACATCCACCAGGTCATAGACGATGCGGTTCTCCAGGCCCATCACGACGTCCAAGTTGCGCAGGCCGATATCGGTATCTACCAGGGCGACCTTCTTGCCTGCCAGAGCGGTCAGGCCCACGCCCAGGTTGGCGACAGTGGTGGTCTTGCCAACGCCGCCCTTACCGGATGTGATCACCACTACTTCACCCACAGGGTATGCTCCTTCTTGGTCTACAGGGTCCGGATCCGGGGGATGGGTATCGGGCGCCGAGGCCGCTCGCATTCAACCGGTGGCGCTCGCCCGCCTCTGGTTCAGGATCCTAAGTGCTATTTGTCGCCCTTACCAATCACATGGTCAGCCCGCCCCGCTGAACCCTGAGCTCAACGATCAATGCTCTTCCCAGCCAGGATAGGGCTCAATGAGTAACATGCCGTCGCGCACGCTCGCCACCTCAGGGCGTGGCCGGGCGAGATCACCATCTGGGGGCCGGCCGATCACATTCGCGATGCGCAGTTGCGTCGGCGCCAGGCAGAGTGCCGAAACGATGGCGTTGGCGGCGCCACGCGCGCCGGCATGCGCCAGGCCACGCAGTGCGCCCATCACCAGAATGTCGCCACTCGCCACGACTTCAGCGCCGGCGTTGACATCGCCAATGATCACCACGCTGCCATCGTACTGGACCCGCTGCCCGCTGCGCAGGGTGCGATGGAGAAAGAGCGTGCGCTCTTCAATCTGCTGCTGTCTCTGGCCGCTCTGATCCCGCGTACTCGGCAACACCGCGGCAGATACAGGCCTCTCCGGCTCGGGGTCTCCCTCCTCCGCGACGCTCCACTGCTGGAGCACCACGGCACCCTCGACGCCGCCAGGGCGGTTGCGCTCGGGCAGGTTGGAGACCACGCGGCGCACCACCAGGCCATACTCGTCCTGGAGCGTATGGATGAGCCGGGCAAACTCCTCCCTGCTCAGCTCCCTCCGACCGATATCAACAATAGCGCCAGCACCCCGAAAGAACTCCGCGGCGCCGCTCAGCTTCTCGCGGAGGTGGCCGAGCACTCCTCCAAACTCGCCGTCCTCATCCAACAGGATCAGAAAACCATCCCGGATTCCCTTCACGGAAACCGGCTCTCGTGTCTTTGTGGGATCCAAGTTTGGCTAGCCCTCCCAACCTACCGTTGTGATCATTCCGCGCTTGGCCACCGATTCCTGCGTGCCAGCAGAGAGAGATCGAGAGGAGGAAGCGTCTCTGCCGCCGCGAAACCAGTGCCAGAAAGGAGCCCGATATGCGCCCTCGCACGCCCGTTTCGGTAGCCTGCCTGGCCTTGGCTCTCCTCGCAAGCTCGGCCCCAATGGCCCGCGCCGAGATCACGCTTCTCGATGGCCCCATCGTCATCTTCCCCGGGCAGAGCTTCCGCGTTGCCCTGGAGCAGCCGGCCGGATCAGGCGATCTGGATGCGGCGGTCCCGCCCACCCTGGAGCTATTCGACCGCTGGCCCAAGGATTCCATCCAGCGATTCTACTTTCGCGCGCTCGCACCTGGTGACGCCACCCTCCGCTTCCACGGGCAAGCGGGCGAGTTGACCCTTTCGCTGAAGGTGACGCCCTGGAGCGAGGTGCTCCAACCGCGCCAGTGGAACAAGATCGACTTCCCACGCATCTGGCCGATGGCCGAGCCGGGCCTGCGCGCGCTCAAGAGCCGCCGGACCCTCCACTCGGCGGCGGAGATCGCGGCGCTCAAGGCAGGCGGAAAACCGGGCCCGATCGCGCGGCGGTGGCATGCCCTCTCGGATGAGGAGATCTGGAACATCATCCCGGGCGCGTGCGTGCCGCGCACCTGTCTGATGGTGCTCAGCCCTTACGAGGACGCGCGTGGCAAAGGCTGCCCGGTGTGCGGCCCGAAGATCTATGAAGGCCGAAACGCCTTCTACCCCTGGCGCTTCGATCCCGAGGGCCATCCCTGGAAGGTGGGCTGCCCCTCCTGCAACACCTGGTTTCCCTCGAACGACTTTGCCAGGGGCGATATGCACTCGGGCGACTTCCCAGATGATGGCTACGGCTGCGAGCCGGTGCAGCCGGTCCTCTCCCCCAACGGCAAGCCGTGGCGCTGGCCTTTCATCGCCTACTACCATCAGTGGACCGCCTACATGAACCACTTCTCCCAGGGGATTCCCCAGTGCGCCGAAGCGAGCATCATCACCGGCGACCGCACCTATGCGCGCAAAGCCGCCATCGCCCTCTTCCGCATCTCCGAGAGCCTCCTCGACCTCGCCGTCAACATGAACCACCGCAAGGTGCCCGTGCGCAACGGCGTCTACCAGCCCCCCATCGGCGCGCCGGACGCGAAGGCGATGGCCCGGGTGGCCGGATCCTTCCTCTACATCCAGCCAAACTGGGACACCCCGCGCCTGGAATCGTACGCCCGCGCCTGGGACCTGATCTTCGATCAGCTCGAAGGCGACGAGGCGCTCCTCCAGTTCTGCCGGGCGCACCATCACCCGGAGATCCAGACGCTGGAAGACTTCCGGTGGTTCATCGAGAGCGGCATCCTCCGCGTTGCGGCCCAGGCATGCCTGGACAACGCCGTCTCTCGGAACTACCCAATGCAGGAGGCCACGGTGGCCACGCTTGCCCTGGCACTGGGCACGCCCCGGGCTCGCGAACTGGCGGATTGGGTGGTCAACGGTCCGGGCGGCATCCGCTTCGGATTGAGCAACGAGTTCTTCAAGGATGGCTCCGGGCACGAATCGGAGAGTTACAACGGCATTCAGATCCGCGATATGGAGCGCCTCTTCCTGACGCTGGAGCGGCTCTACGCCCTGGACCCGGAGCGCTACCGCCCGCCACGCTTCCCCTCGCTCCTGAAAGACCCGAAGTACCCGCTTCTCTTCGATTTCCCCCTGGCAAACAGCTTGATCGGGCGCACCTACCCCAGTACCGGCGATACCGGTGCTCCGCGGACCGATCCTCTCCCGCCCTCGCAAGGCTATCCGCTGTCGCAGGCGCAATTCGTGGAGGTCTACCGGCGCACGCGCGATCCCCGGTTTGCGCAGGCGCTCTATGGGCCGGCGGGTGAGATTCCCAGCGCGCTCCACGAGCCGGAGCTACGCGCCGAGGTGGAACGGATTGGCAAGGAACGCGGCTGGCAGGTGCAAACGAAGAGCAACTTCCTGGACGGCTATGGGCACGCCATCCTTCGCTCGGGCACGGGCGACCGGCAGCGCGCCCTCTGGCTGCGCTACGGGCGCGCGCTCAAGCACCTCCACTACGACATGCTCACCTTCGGCCTCTCTGCCCTGCAGCGCAACCTGCTCCCGGAGCTGGGCTATCCCCAGGGGTGGACCTACGCCAGCGTGTGGGAGTTCAGCTGGGGCACCCATTATGGCACCCACATCACGGGCGTGGCCACCAACGCCTTCCCGCGCGGTCGGCTGACGCTCTTCGCCGATTCGCCTCCGGCGCAGGTCGCGGTTGCCGAGGCCTCCACCGGGCCTGGGAAAGACGACGCCTGGCGCCAGCGCACCCTGGTCCTCGTCGATCTTCCGGGAGAGAACTGCTACGCGGTCACTCTCGAGCGCGTCCGCGGCGGCCAGGAGCATCTCCACTCATTCCACGGGCCGGATGGTGAAGCCACTCTCTTCGGACTGTCGCCCAAGCCGCAGGGTGGCGGCACGGTGCTCGGCACTGATATCGCGTATGGCGATGTGTCCAAGGCGGGGCATGACCGCGAGCTGGCCATCCTCGCCTACCTGCCCAACCCCTCGCGCGACCGTCCCGCCGCGCCCTGGGGCATGGATGTGGCCCTGCGCAATCAGAAAGACGTGCGCGTGCGCATGACGATGATGCACCCCCTCGATGCCGAAGTGGCGCTCGCCGAGGGCCGGCCCCCGGGAGGCGGGAGCAACGCCTATCGAATGCCGTTCGCTATCTCGAAGCGGATGGGCGACGCCCCGCTGAGAAGCCAGTTCCTGATGGTGATCGAGCCGTACGAGGGGGCGCGCGTCGTAGAGCGCGTTGAGCCGATGGCGGTCACTCCTCTGGGGGGCGCCCCGGCGGGCGAGTTCGCCCCGCTCGGGGTGCGCATCACGACGCCCGAGTTCGTAGACACGCTCATCTTGCAGCCGGACGCGTCCGGCGCGTGCCGGACGGCGGATGGTCTGGTCTGCCGAGGCGAGGTTGGCTTCTGGCGCGAGCGCCGGAATGGGGCCGGCCAGACGCCTGCTGCTGCGGTCCTCGCCGGGGGAGGCCAGCTGGCAAAGGGAGGAGCGCGCCTGGAAGTGGCGCACCCACTCTATACCGGTCGGATCACGCGCTGTGACTGGGCAAAGCGCACGGTGGTCGTCAGCCCCGCGCCGCCCGCGGGAATGCGCCTGGTGGGCCAGCACCTGCAGATCCGCAACGACGCCGGCAGCCACGTTTCCTACGTCGTCGAGGCGGCGCGCCCGGTGGAGGGCGGCTGCGCGCTCACCCTCGAGCTCGATCCCCGCGTGGGCGAGGGCGTGGTCAAGTCATATGCCGCGGGCACCCTGGAAAGCCAGCTCGGACTGCGCCTTGCTCCCTGGGGCTACTACGCGGGGAAGACCCTCGCCAACGAGGATGGCTCCACCTTCTACCGGCTGCGCGATGTGGAGAGAGGGAATCGGCTCGTGCTGGAGGCGCAGGTGCCAGCCGAAGGGCTGAAGCGCGACTTCTCCGACCGCGATGGCGACGGCCTGACGCGCTACGTGATCTACGACTACGGCCCCGGCGACGAGGTGATCCTCCGCTCCTTTGCTACGCTGGCGAGCCAGTGAGAAGACGGTGCGCCGGGCGCCCGCAGGCGCCCGGCGCGCCTTCTGAGCGGCCATGCCACAACCTGAGCGGGCCTGTTTCGAGAGAGGAGCGATGCGCGTGAGTGGCCCTGGCACGCCCCCGCAGCGCGTGGAGACGCGATTCGGCGTAACGGCTGACGCCCATCTCGTCGGGCGGGCCGGGCCGGAAAACCGCGCGCACGTGGAGCGCTTCACCGAGGCGATGCGCACCTGGCGCCCCGATTTCGTGATCGACCTCGGCGACATCCTTTACCACTGCGGCGAGCCCAGGGAGGAGCACATCCAGGAGCTGCGCCGCCACTGGGCGCTCTATTGCTCGGCCGGGTGCGCTGCCTACGCCGTCCTCGGCAACCACGACGCCGACTGGCTCCGGCAATGCTCAGAGGCAGGGCCCGGACCCTCGTGGCAGGCGTATCACGAGGCAACCGGAATGCCCGGGCGGTTCTACTCCTTCGATGTCGGGAGGCTTCACGTCATCGTGCTGGATGGAAACACCCCGCGCCCGCCTTCGGCAGGCGCCTCTCCCGACGGTCATCAGGGCGCGTTCTGGCTGGACGAGCTTCAGATGGAGTGGCTAGCCGGCGACCTGCGCGCGCATCGCGGCCGGCCCAAGATCCTTTTCTGCCACCAGGAGCTGCATTACACCCCGCCCGAGGGCTCCGGGGAAGGCGGCCAGGTGCCCTTCCCGCAGATCGGCTGCGCCTCTTCCCACGTGGATAACGGCTGGGAGGCGCGGCGCCTCCTCGCCGCCGATGGCGAGGTGATCGCCTGTTTTGCGGGGCACAAGCATCATCCCCGCTGGGTGGTGTATGGGGGCGTTCACTACATCACCCTGGCCGCCACCCATCGGGCGGGCAGCTATTCCCAAGTGACGCTTTCGGACTCGCTGCGCATCGAAGGCTTTGGCGAACAGCCATCGTGCGACCTTCCCCTCCCCGCGTGATCGCTTGCCCCCGCGAACGGGTATGACGCCTCTGCGGGAGGTGCGCGATGAAGAACGCCGAGGCCGCAGAGCTGCTGCAGAATATCGCCGATATGCTGGAGATCAAGGGCGAGAGCCCCTTCCGGGTACGCGCCTACCGCGAGGCCGCCCGGGCCATCGAGACGCTCGCGGAGCCGATTGAGGCCGTGGCCGAGCGCGACGAACTCGAGGAGATCCCCGGCGTGGGCGAGAGCATCGCGGCGAAACTCGCGGAGTATCTGGAGACGGGCACGCTCGCCTACTACGAGGATCTGCGCGAGCAGGTCCGTCCCGGGCTAGCAGAGCTGTTGGAGGTGCCCGGGATCGGGCCGAAGAAGGCAAAGCTCTTCTACGAGCAGCTCGGAATCGACTCCATCGAGAAGCTGGAGAAGGCCGCGCGCGAACACAAACTGCGCACCCTCCCGCGAATTGGTCCGAAGACGGAGGAGGGGATCCTCAACGCCATCGAGCGTCTGCGTGGGCGCAGCGGACGCACGCCACTCGGGATCGCCCTTCCGGCCGCGCGCGAGTTCCTGGAGATTGTGCGCGGGCTCAAGGATGTCCGACAGGCCGATCTGGCCGGGAGCCTGCGCCGCGGGCGCGATACCATCGGGGATCTGGACCTCCTCGCCTCTTCCGATGACCCCGCGCGCGTCGTGGACCAGTTTGTGGCGCTTCCAGGCGCGAAGAGCATCCTCGCCCATGGACCGACCAAGGGCACCATCGTCACCGCCGAGCACCTGCAGATCGACCTGCGTGTGGTAAAGCCCGAGGAGTATGGGGCGGCACTGCAGTACTTCACCGGCTCGAAGGCGCACAACATCCACCTCCGCGCCCTCGCCGAGGCGGCAGGCTACAAGGTGAACGAGTACGGCGTCTTCCGTACCTCAGACGACCGGCGCGTCGCCGGCGAGACGGAGAAGGGCGTCTATCAAACCGTTGGTCTGGAGTGGATCCCCCCGGAGCTGCGCGAAGACCAGGGCGAGATCGAGGCGGCCGCGTCCGGCGACCTCCCGGATCTTGTGGAGCTCGCGGATATCCGCGGCGACCTGCACCTGCACACCGACTGGAGCGATGGTCGCGATTCCCTCGAGCAGATGGTAGAGGCGGCGCGCGCGCGCGGCTACGAGTATGTGGTAATCTCCGACCACTCCGTCTCGATGGGCTTCGTTCATGGCCTCACGCTGGAGCGGATCCAGGAGCAGCGCGGGAGGATCGTGGAGCTCAACGAGCGCTATCCCGATATCCGCATCCTTCACGGCACGGAAGTCAACATCCGCGCCGATGGCAGCCTCGACTACGAAGATGAGGTCCTGGCGGAGTTCGACGTGGTCACGGCGTCGGTACACAGCGGCATGGGGATGGATCGCGAGCGCATGACCCGGCGCATCCTCCGGGCGGTGCGCAACCCGCACGTGGACATTCTGGGTCACCCCACCGGGAGGATCCTCGGGAAGCGAGAGCCCTATGAGGTGGATCTACAGGCGGTGATCCGCGCCGCCGCCGAAAGCGGCACCGCTCTGGAGATCAACGCGCAGCCCGACCGCCTCGATCTGAAGGACACGGACGCCCGGCTGGTGGCCGAAGCGGGCGCGATGGTCGCCATCAACTCCGACGCCCACTCCGTCGAGCAGCTCGGCCTCCTGGAGTATGGGATCGCCACCGCCCGGCGCGGCTGGATCGAGCGGAAACACGTGCTAAACGCGCTCCCGCTGGAGCAGCTGTTGCGCCGATTGGGCCGCCCGACCACGCCGGCCAGATATGCCCTGGCCGCGTAGCGCCGACGCCCGGCACCCTCATCGAGGGTATCGCTGGGGGATGCGATCAGCTCCGATGCTCTGCAACATGCAGAGCATCGGAGAAGCCCTCATCGAGGGTATCGCTGGGGGATGCGATCAGCGGCATGAATCGATGTGGCGCGCGGGCGCTACCGCCCGCGCGCCACATCCGAGAGTAGATACTCTACGTGGTCACGCCGCGATCAGTTGAGCGTGCCCCGGTTGTAGAGACAGACCTCCGAGATCCACATGATGTGCGGCCGCTGGGCTGGCCCGCCTCCCGGAAGCTGGCGGATGCGCACCCGGCTGGTAGTCGTGACCGGCCAAGCGTGCTGGGAGACCGTCGTCACGGGCGCGTTCCGCACCTGGACGACGCTCTTCCAGGCGTTGTTCTCCCAAATCTCCACGTCATAGTTGCGCGACGCGAAGATCTGGTTGTCGTCTAGCGCCCAGTAGATCCACACCTCGGAGAGGGGCATCGGCTGGGGCAGCTGGACCTCGAGCCAGTGCTCGGTACCGGCGGTATCGCGAGACGCCCACGCTTTGTCCCACCAGGCAAGCCGCGAGGTATCCCAGACGCCGTCGATCGCCGGCTCGGGCCGGTAGCGCGAGTAGGAGCTATCCGCGGTCACTTTCGCGCCCTTACTTGCCAGGGCCACATCGCCCTCTGGAGGCGGCGGGATGTTGCGGAACTCGCTTGCGGCCGTAGCAATCGGCTTGCCCGCCGCGGTCTCGATCCGGAACGAGACGTCCTTGACCTCCGTGGTCTCGCGGGACAGGTTCACCCGGAACTCGCAGCTCTTCTCTTCCGGGCCAAGAACGCGCTCGCGCGGCTCGATGGCGATGCCTTCAGCCTCGGCCTTCACCCGAAGTGGCATCGGCCCGGTGAGACGCTCCACGTCGAGGATGTAGCGAAGGCTCTGCCGATCCTCCGAAAGCGCCTTCTTCACCTGAACGCTAACCACGCGCGTGAAGTGGATGTTGACCACACGGTAGACAGATATTGGCTCTTGCCCCGCGACAGGCACCGAAAGCGCTGCGCACAGGTGCATTGCCCCGGGAAGATCGCGCTGGATGGAGACGGCCTGGCCCGCGGATACCGCGCCGGCCGGCGGGGTGGCACTCACCCACCGCAGGATGTTCCGCTCCTGCCCAGCCCACGCGCTGACGAGCGTCGCGCCGCTCTTGCCCGGCTGGAACCGGGGCGTGATCGCCGCGACCTCGGTCACCGGCCGAAGGCCCTCTCCCTCAAACGTCAGTCGGGCATTCCCCGTAAAGAGGACCCACTCAGCAAGCGCACGCTCGGCATCCAGGAGCTCCGTGGTGATGCTCGTTCGCTCCAGGCTCTCCTCTTCCGCGAGCACCTTCGCCTTTTCCGCGCGAATGGCGGCGACCGCCTTGCCAAAGCCGGCGGCATCGCCGGCTTTCAGGCCGCGCACCGAGACGCCAAGCGCCTTCAGCCGGTCGGTGTTCTCCGAGCGCCCGCGGACAATCGCCGCGTTCTCGCAATGCCGGGCGGCGCGCTCCAATAGCCAGCGCTCCGCATTCTCGCGCGACGAGATGCGCAGGATCGTCAGCTCTTCCGCACCCTGCACCAGGCGGATGCGGATCCCCTCCTGCGTGGGGGTGAACTCCACCGGCGCGAGCTGCACGGCATCCATCACCACCACGGGGCCGCGCGCGCCGGCCCGCGCCTCGTTCAGAAGCGTCAGCTCCACCTGCCGGCCCTCAACCGGAGCGCGGAGGGTGAGATAGACCACCTCGCCCCGCCCGAAGCGCTCGGCGTAGCTGCCGGTCACCAGCGGCTCCGGCTCCCAGCCTGCCTCGGACATCTCCTTCAGCGCCGGGTAATAGGTGTGGCACACATCGCCATAGTCGCGGTAGCCCTCGCGGACCATGCGGCCGGTGGAGGGGAAGTGACCGAACTGCGCGCTGGCCAGAACGAACTCCTCGGCCGTCGGCCGATCATCCAGCTTGTGGAGGTTGATGAAGTTCATCGTGAGGACCGGCTTCTGGTAGCCCCCATAGCGATGGTAGGCCATCAACGCCCGATCCCGGAAGTGGCTGCTTTCAATGCCGATGATATCCAGGCCCGTATAGCTCGGCCAGGCCTCGGTGGTCGGCCCCATATTGCCCAGAATCGTCTTCCCCATGGGATGGTAGCGCTTCTGGATAAAGCGCAGCCACTCATAGCCGGCGAACTTGCCATGCGCGCCCACGACAAAGGTGGCCGGATCATAGGTGAGCGCATGGTTTGCAAACTGGAAGTGATCGGGACGGTGGTTGATGTTCCAGCACGACCACGCCCCTGCCCCATCGATGTAAGCCCCATCAATCTTCGGGTTCGCAGCAAAGAGCGAGTCGAACAGCTTCACGCCGCGCTGCGCCGGCGTCAGCCGGTTCCCCGGATGGCGGAGATCGGGGTCCACATTGCAGATGAAGCGAAGCAGGGCGAGGGGAGTCGTCGGGCGCACGTCAGACCCCCAATGGTCCGTGATCAGCACGCGGTAGCGGCCCTGAGGGTCGGTCTGGGCATTGTCGCGCACGAACTGGATATCATCACGCTTGCCCATCTCCTCCCAGCCCGCATTGGGGAGCAGATTCTCTTCCGGCCGGCTTTGGCGGTGGATCTTGAAGTCGTCGAACCACGCGGTGCCGGTCGTGTTGCGGAGCATGGCATAAACACGCAGCTCCAGGAGAGGCGCGTGGGGCGTGATCACGACCTCGGAACGCTCCCAATCGTGCGTACCGGGGCGGAAGAGAGCGCACCGCCCGAACATCCAGCTCCCATCCGCGCAGCGGGCATCGACATAGATCGAATAATCGTTGGGGTTCGCGGGCGCCTTGATATTCTCCGCGCGGCTCCAGCCAGAGACTACCACCGGCTCGTTCACCGGCTGATCCAGAAGGACAAACTGGCGCGCGAAGCCATTCCCGCCCTTCGCCTCGGTGATCGACCCCCGGAAACAGTAGCGGCCAGAGCGCTTCACCTGCTCATCAAGAGCGCCACCGATGATATCCCAGGCCGCTGGC
>JAAZEM010000156.1 GCA_012512265.1 Armatimonadota bacterium
CGCGCCTTGATCGGGACGGCGGGGTCGGGCACATAGAGGTAGAACAGCGTGCGCCCGCGATAGGTGCTGGGTGACGGAACCGGGCGGCGAGTATCTCGGGGGCCGAGGGGTTTGAGCGCCGGAATGGCGATCCCCTCCAGGTCGAGCCCGGGTGCCAGCGGCTGGAGTGGCTTCAGCGCGAAGGGGGGCTGGTAGTCCTCCGGGCGCGCGAGCCACTGCCGGACGGCGGCGTTCGCCTCGCCGAAGGCACGCCAATAGGCCATCGCGTCGCGATGCTCCGGGGGCAGGGCGTAGCCAGGCCCGCGCGGGGGCTCCTCCGGGTGGATCATGCTAAGCGTCCAGAGGTTGTAGCCATCCGTTTGCGTGGCCAGGGCGAAGGCATGCGCCGGCAGGTCCCCCGGTCGGTAGCGGTTGATCCGAAACCAGGGGATGAAACGGTTGTGCGGGTTGAGCGCCTTCATGCGGTCGCGCGCGGCAGCGACTTCATCGCGCCAGCCCAGACCGTCGTAGGGGATCCAGTTGTCGAGGTAGGCAGGGGCCTCCTTGGTCGCCAGGTGGCGGGCAAACGCGCGCGAGAAGATATCATCTCGCGCGGGCATCATTCCCAGGGAGAGGCGGGGGTTCTCGCGATGGGCACGCTCGCGGAAGGCGATCACGGCGCGGTCGAGCCGGCTTTCGAGGTGTGCGAGATACGCCTTCTCCTTGCCGGACCAGCGCAACAGCTCCTTCCGGCGCGAGGCCGGCAGGTCGCGCCCGCCGGAGGCGCCGTCGAAGGTGCGCCAGCAGTCGTCGCAGTAGCACGGATTGTTGTTGATATTGATCTCGATGTCGATCTTCACTGCCTCGATGGGGAGGGTGCGCGAGAGCCGGGCCAGGTAGAAGACACGCCGGAACATGGAGAGCCAGGCTTCCTCCTGGTAGAGGCAGTACATCCGCTCGTGCACGGTGCCGTCGTCGCCCACGTACGGCCCCGCGGTTGCCGTTGCCGGGTCGCGTTGTCCCTTCTTCTCGGGATAGAGGTAGAGGTGAACGCGCAACCCGTGCGCGCGTGCTTCGCGGACCACCTCGGTGATGAAACCCTCCATCTCGGGGCTGTTCATATCGAAGTCCGCCGGATGGACTTTCAGGTCCACGGTGTTGAAGCCGTGGTCGCGCAGCAGCGGCAGATAGCGCTTGTAGCTGTCACTCCCGAAGAAAGCGCCCGCGTAGCCGGCAAGGAGAGGGGCTTCGCGAGCGCCGGCGGGCGCGCCACTTACCATGGTCGCGGCCGTAATCCAGATCGAGCCAGCGAGCAGCCACAGATGCACAGCGAACTCCTTCCCATCGATGCGTTGCCTGCCTGCAATGAACGGCGCGCTTTGTTGCGACGCACCGGGTACCCGGGGGACAGGTTGTCCGTGGAGAGGGCGGCCTCCTTCTCACCACGGGTGGGGTTTGGAGCGATCGCTCTCAGGCACCCGCCAGCTGGCGGATTCGCTCGCGGTTGGAGCGGATCAACTCGGCCTGTTCCGGCCAGAAGAGGGGAAGGTCCGCATCGAGGGGGACCCAGCGCAGGGTGTAGGCGTGCGATCTGTCGGTGGGCGTGCCGTGCGCCTGCCGGGTGAGATAGAGGAAATAGTGGGTGCGCTTCCACTCTTTGCGGGCGAAATCGAGGCGCTCGCGCGTCCCGAGTTCTCCCAGGAAGGTCAAATCGGTGAGCCCCGCCTCCTCCGCGATCTCGCGCCGGGCGGCCTCCTCGAAGCTCTCTCCAGGCTCGACATGGCCTTTGGGGAGGACGCACAACTGGTGGTCGCCCTCCAGAACAAGGGCGACCAGGAGGCGGCCCTGCTCCAGGCGGACGACGACCCCGCCGGCCGAATCCTCCTCGCGGATCCCCGCGGGCTTGCGGTACCAGCTCTCATCGATGACCAATGCCATCGCTCCTGCCACCGCGGCTGCTCTTGGGGCCGAGGTAGCCGCACCAGCCGTCCCACAGCTTCTCGCGCCCGGCGGGAGAGACGAGCGCGCCGATCTCCTCGCGCGTGGCACCCTCGCTCAAGAGGCGCTCGGTCTCCTTGGCGGCGCGGATGAACGCGCGCACTTTTTCGACGACCTCGGGCGCGCACATCGTCTCGGCGAGGATGGTGTGGACGCCGCTCGCGCCATCGGCGACCGCCTGATAGACGAAATCTTCGACTTCCTGGCAGTCCATTTCGCGGTAATGGAAGGAGCCGAGCCGCCAGGTGAACGGGACGCGGCAGTGGTCGCGCACGATCCTGGGGGTGAGCTTCGGCGAGATCGACGGGTCGAAGAAGCTGAGCCCGATCTCCTCCAGGAAGGGGAGCTGCTCGGCGCGCAGGTCCTCGACGTGGGCGTGGCGCCGGCCGGTCGTGGTCCCGCGATAATACTGTTCCCAGAAGGGAAGGACCATTTCGCGGAAGAGGCGCGCGGGGATGAAGCTCGCCAGGTCGTCGCACATTCCGCCCGCGTTTGGATTGACCGGGTTGCGGCCATCGAGCGCGCAGACCCAGCGGTGGAATTCAAGCGTGCTTTCGACCACCGCTCCGAGAAACTCGCCCGCGAGTGAGGGACTGTCGAGCAACTCCATGAAGAATTCTTCGCCGCGCAGCTCGTAAGCGGTGGTGATGGGGCCCTCGGCGCCGAAGGAGAAGCCAACCGGCTCGCCGAGGAATGCCTGGCGCAGGCGCTCGCGAAACTCCAGGAAGAACGGTGCCATGCCCGCCTCGGACCAGCGCACCGGCTCGCGCAGCCGACGGATTCCCTCGCCCAGCGAGGAGTAGATGTGCGTGTGCGCGACCTCACCACCCTCGGGAAAGAGGAGCTCGCTTCCCAGGGCGTTCACGTGTCCGTAGCTGACCGCCGGCGTGGAGACGCCCGGAAGGCGCACCTCGGGGCCGAACAGCTCGCGCAGCAGGGGCCGGCCACGGCGATACGCCTCGATGCACGCTTCCGGGTTCAGGTTGAACTCTCGGATTGGAATGCCGGTCACCTCGCGCAAAGCGCCCTGGCTCGCCGAGACATGCCAGCGGAACCCCGCCTCGTCGCGGGCGCGCATGTAATCTGGTCGCGTTGTCATCGCATCCTTTCGGGAAGGGCGGTCGCCGCCCTGGGCCGCTTCACAGCACAGATCGTTCGTTCGCCGGGCGGGAGAAGCCTCCTTCCGGGCGCGGAATCTCCGGGGGAGCAGGAATCGGGCGTTGGGAGGGGAACACCCCCCTACCGCAATCACCGACGTGAGGGGGGCCTATCCACATGGCGGCCTTGCGCGAGAGAGTGGAAGAGGTCGCGCCCCTGGCGGGCGCGGGCCGGGCGATCACGGTTCGCTCCGTTCTGATCAGCCTGATCGTCACGTTCCTGACGGGGTTTTGGGTGCGCGAGTCGGAGCTGGAGGCGGTGGGCGTCTTCATCAGCGAGAGCGTGCCGACGATCCCCGCCGTCGGCTCCATCCTCCTGCTGCTCCTGATAAACAGCTTCCTCCGCGGCTCCCGGCACGCGTTCTCGCGGGGAGAGCTGATTGCCACCTTCTTCATGGTCACGGTGGCAACCACGCCCTACAACTGCGGGATGGTGCGCATCCTCCTGGCGTTCATCACGGCGCCGTTCTACTTCGCCGGCGCGGGCAACCGCCTGGGCGAGACACACCCGCTCATCCCGGCCTGGGCGACGCCGCGCGACCCGGAGGTGGTACGCGGGTTCTACGAGGGGTTGCGCCACGCCCCGATTCCGTGGGGCGCGTGGGTGGTTCCCGTGCTCGCGTGGGTGGGCTTCTTCCTGGCGCTCTGGCTGGCGATGGCGTGCCTGGTGGCGCTGATGCACCGGCCCTGGGTGGAGAAGGAGAAACTGGCGTTTCCCCTGGTCCAGCTCCCCCTGGAGATGACGGAGCCGGGCGGGCGGGGCGTGCCCGCGTTCTTCCGCAACCCGGTGATGTGGGCCGGCTTCGCGGTGGCGTTTGTCGCCGATGGCGCGCATATTCTCCACGCGCTGATCCCGTCGTTCCCTCAGTTTGGCGGTCAGGCGAGCTTCCGGCCGTTCACGACGCCGCCGTGGGACGCCATCGGGTCGGTTTCCCTCCCGCGCCGGCCGCTGCTGATCGGCCTCGGATATCTCGTCTCCACGGAGATCACCTTCTCGGTGTGGGCCACCTTCTGGCTGGAGAAGCTGGTGGCGGTGTTCCTGAGCGCGGTGGGGTATCGCGAGCCGGGAGCGCCATTCGTCCGCGAGCAGGGGTTTGGCGCCTATCTCGCCGTGGCACTCGCGCTCCTCTATCTGAACCGCCGGCACCTGGCGATGATTGCCCGGGCGTCCATTTCGTCCGCCCATCCGGAGATGCGCGGCTACCGGGTGGCGTTCTGGGGCTTCTGGGCGAGTACGGCGGCGCTCCTGATCTTCTGCCGGATGCTCGGCTTGGCGTGGTGGGTGGCCGCGCTCTACATCGGGATCCTCCTGGCGATTGCGCTCACCTTCGCGCGGGTCCGCGCCGAAGCAGGGATCCCGCTGGCGTGGCTCTTCCCCTATGGGATGCCCCGGACGATGCTCCTCGCGTCGTTCGGCACGGCGCCCTTCTCCGTAGGCGGCGACCCGACGACGCTGACGGCTTTCGCCACGCTCTCCTTCCTCTCGTATTCGAACACCATCTCTCTCTCCGGATACCAGGTGGAGAGCCTGCGCGCCGGGTTCCACCTCTCGGAGAAGCCAGGCCGGATGATAGCGTGGCTCACCGCGGCGCTCGTGGTGGGCCTGCTCCTCTCGTTCACGTTCCACCTGGGCACCTTCTACCGGATCGGCGCCGGGTCGCAGGCGAGCGTGTATGGAACCGGATTCTACGGCAGCTCCGGGGCGATCGCGGCGTATAACAGCGCCATTCTGAACGCGTCGGCGCCGATTCCGATCGACAAGCCGCGGGTGGTCGCCGGGGGCGCCGGGTTCTTCATCGCTCTCCTGTTGCAGGTACTGCGCGTGCGGATCATCGGTTTTCCGTTCCACCCGCTGGGCTACGCGGCGGGGACCGCCTACGGGCATCTCCTCTGGTGGTCGTTCTTCCTGGTCTGGGTGATCAAGGTGGCGGTCCTCCGGTTTGGAGGCCGACAGCTCTACCGCAAGTCGGTGCCCGCATTCCTGGGCTTCACTCTGGGGCACTTCTTCACCTCGGGCGTGGTCTGGGGCCTGATGGGCGCCAGCAGCAAGGATCTGTTCGAGCGGTTCATCGTCTGCTTTGGATAGGAGGTGTTTGCGCGGGCTGTTCCATGGCGCGGTGAACGCTTGTCACGGGGCGGCGCGCCAGCCCACTCGCCATCTCCAAAGGAGGGTGTCATGGGATCGCAGGCCATCGTCACGCGGATTGCGCTGATCGTGATGCTCGTCGCGGGAGGCGCCTGGATCGCGCCCGGCACGGGAGCAGGAGCCGCTCCCGACCCGGACCTGCTGGGGCACTGGGCGTTTGATGAGGGCGCGGGCCCCGACGCGATGGAGAGTAGCGGGCGCGGGCCCAAGGGGGAGATCCACGGCGCCGAATGGGTGAAAGGGCGGTTTGGCACGGCGCTCCGCTTCGGCGGGAGCGGTGCCTACGTCACCATCCCTGAACTCCGCGGCCTCGACGGCAGCGACGAGATGACGCTGGAGGCGTGGGTCTATTGGGAGGCGACGGGGCGCTATCCGAACATCGTCTCGGGAGGCCGGTGGAACCCGGGTGGCTTCCTCCTCTTTGTCTCGGACGACCACTGTAGCTTCCGCATGGGCAAGCCGGGGAAGGAGCCGTTTGAACTGGGCCGCGACTGGGCGGAGACGGGTGCGAACATCGGGCGGATTGTCCTCGGCCGGTGGCGCCACCTGGCCGCGACGTTCAAGCGCCCGAAACTCACCACCTACCTGGACGGCGAGCCGGTTGGAAGCGCAACGTGGGACTACCCAGTGGGCTTCTCGGGCGAGCTGCGGATTGGATGCTGGAGCAGCCCAAACGTGTGCCACACCGGGCTGATCGACGAGGTGAAGATCTACCGGCGCGCGCTCACCCCCGAAGAGATCCGCGCGTCCTACCTGAAAGAGGCGCCGCGCCGGCAGGTGGCCGAGGGCGAGGCCCCCTACGAGCGGATCCCCGTGGAGGCAACACGACTCGAGCCGGCGGTGACGCTCGAGACGCGGTGCGCGCGCCTGTGGCTTGACCGGAAGGCGCGCGTCATCAGCCTGGCGGATAAGGCGGCCGGCAAGGAGTATCTTGCCGACGCGGTTCCCATCGCCCGGTTGCGGACCGCCGAGAGCGAGCTGCGGCCTACGGCGTGTTCTTACCGCGACGGCCTCCTGACGCTGGAGTTTGGCCAGGGCGAGGCGACTGCCACGGTGAAGGTGACACCGCGCGACCACTACCTGGTTTTTGAAGTCGCTTCGACGAGCGGCGCCGCGGCCGAGGAGCTGATTTTCCTCGACCTGCGCGTGAAGCCGATGCCGTATACGGGCAATGGATCCGGGCTGACGGCGGATGACGAGTTCGCGATCTGCCTGCGCGCGCTCAACCTCCTCGCCCAGCCCGTGTTTGGGGGGACGCCGCGCCGGATGAGCGCCACGTGCTCTCGCGAGCGCGGTATCATTGGCGCCCGGGCGGCGCTCGCGGCCTGCCCGACGCCGCAGATCCGGAAGACGCTCCAAGAGATGACGCGGCGCGAGGGGCTGCCCCACTCGCCGCTCGGAGGCGCCTTCGCCCTGGATGCCCCGGAGAACCGCTACTCCTACCTCTTCACCCGCAACATCTCGGAGGAGAACGTGGATCTCTGGATCCTCATGGCCAGGCGCGCCGGCATCCCCTACATCCACTTCTCCGGGTGGCAGAAGACGCTGGGGAGCTACGAGCCGAGGCCGACGCTCTTCCCCAACGGCTTCGCCGGGCTGAAGGCGACCATCGACAAGATTCACGCCGCCGGGCTGAAGGCGAGCACGCACACGCTCACCGGGTGCATCTCACCCACCGACCCGTTCGCGTCGCCCGTGCCCGACCCACACCTGGCGGTGCGTTCCACGCTGACACTCGCGGAAGACGTGGACGAGAAGGCGACCACGATCCCGCTGGCCGAGTCTCCGGCCGGGATGGACACGATCTGGGCCTACGCGAGCAAGGGGAACGCCGTGCGCCTGGGTAACGAAGTGGTGCAGTTTACCGGAGTGCGCGAGGAGCCGCCCTACGCGCTGACCGGGTGCCAGCGCGGCGCGTTTGGAACGAAGCCCGCCGCGCACAAGAAGGGCGCGCCGGTGAGCTACCTCTACAGCTGGTACGGCACCTTCTATCCGGACCCTGACTCGCCCCTGGCAGAACGCGTGGCCGACTCCATCGCGCGTGCCATCAACGAGTGCGGGTTCGATATGATCTACATGGATGGCGCCGAGGGGATGCCTGGCGCGAGGGGCTATGGCGCCGCCAAGATGCGCAACACGATCTTCAGCAAGATCCGCCGGCCCGTGCGCGTTGAGGCGAGCAACGGCCCGGCGCACCACTCGTGGACGATGCACTCGTGCATGGGCGCGTGGGACCTCCCTCACTGGGGGATCAAGCCGTTTATCGACCTCCACTGCAAGGCGAACGAGAGCGCGCGTACCGGCGAGCTAATGCCGGCGCAGTTGGGGTGGTGGGGGATCCTGGGTCCCACCGAGGACTACGATGCCCTCCTGCCGGACGAGATCGAGTATCTCTGCGCCAAGGCGCTCGGCTGGGACCAGGCACTCTCCTTCCAGGGAGTCATCCCCTCCCAGCGCCCGGTGAACGCGCGCCAGGATGAGTACCTGACGCTGATTGGGCGTTACGAGCGCCTGCGCCTGGCCGACTACTTCTCCGAGGATGTGCGCGCGAAGCTGCGCGAGCCGGGCGCCGAGTATCACCTGGTCCAATCGCCCGAGGGCGAGTGGTACTTCCTGCCCAGGGACTACGCCTCGCGGAAGGTGACCCGGGGCGAGGAGTGGCGGGTGACGAACCGCTACGCCCGGCAAACGCCAAAGCTGCGTGTCCAGGCGCTCTACGCCGCCGGACCGTATGACGGCCAGAGCGTGACCCTGGCCGACTTCACGCGCCCGGGTGAATTCGGCGAGCCGGCCGCCGCGGAGGGCGTTACGATCTCGCTGGAGCCGTCCACGGAGCAGGTAAAAGCCGGCACGGCGAGTGGCAAGCTCGTCGCCACCAACCGGGGCAAGGAAGCGCGCGGCGCGTGGGCGCGCGTGACGCGCACCTTCTCGCCGCCGCTCGACCTGCGGCCCTACGGCGGCCTGGGCGTGTGGATCTACGGCGATGGCAAGGGCGAGGTGCTCAACTTCCAGCTCACGAACATCCGCCAGTTTTGGGAGGGCGGGATGACGTGCAGCGAGCACTACGTGACGGTCGATTTCACCGGCTGGCGGTATTTCGAGCTCCTCTTCCGCGAGCGAGACGCCGACCGCCATCGCGACTACGCGTGGCCGTACAACCCGCTTTACGGGATCTACCGGGCGACCCTGCGCCGCCAGTACATGCCGGCGCTCAACCTCTACGTGAACAACGTGCCCCCGGGCGAGACGATCACCTGCTTCATCAGCCCGATCAAGGCGCTTCCGGTCTCGAAGGTGAAGATCGCGAACCCGGCGGTCACCCTCGGCGGGCAGCGCGTCCTCTTCCCGGTGACGCTGGAAAGCGGGCAGTCGATTGAGATGGAGTCTCCTGCGGAGTGCAGGCTCTTGGACGACCGCGGCGCGCTCGTCGAGCGCTTCGCGCCTCGTGGCGCGGTGCCGGCGCTTTCGCCCGGCGAGAATCGCGTTGCCTTCGAGTGCGATGCGGTGGAAGGCTACCGGCCCCGGGCGCGGGTCACCGTGATCACCGAGGGGCCGCCGCTGCGCGGGCGCGCGCCGCGCGAGAAGGTGGACGAGCGCTGGCTGCGCGAGGAGTATGACGATCCACGCCTGATCCGGGCGATTGACGGGAAGGAGAACACGTGGGAGATCTGGTGCCGCCAGGGAACGAGGGGAGCCAGCCTCGAGGCGGAGATCGTGGTCGAGCGCCTGTCGCCCAGCCAGGCGGGCCAGAGCACCGAGGGCGCGCGCCTCATCGAGGGGTTCGAGGATCTGGCACGCTTTGCCGATTCGCCAGAGAACCAGTTCGCCAAATATGCCTGGGACGCGGAGCATCAGGGCGTGCCTGCCAAGCCGGGCGTTGCGCAAAGCCTGGAGCTCGCGACAGACGTGGTGAAAGCCGGAAAGGCGAGCGCGCGCTTCACTGCGACGAGCACGCGCTCGGACCATGCCGGGTGGTGTGCCCGGGGCGCGCGCTTCTCGCCGCCGCTTGACCTCAGCGGGTATGCTGCGGTCGGGTGGTGGATCCACGGCGACGCTGGTGGCCAAGCACTGAAACTACAATGGCGCGATACGGCGGGCCGGTGGCTGGACCTGGTGACGCCGGTCGATTTCCAGGGCTGGCGCTACGTGGAGTTCCCGCTCGAGGCGCGCGACGGCTTCGACCTCTCGCGCGTGGAGTACCTGATCCTCTACTTCAACGGGATTCCCGCGGGGAAGCGCGTCACCTGCCATGTGGATGAGCTCCGCGTCCTCCCGCGGCCGGCGGGCCTGCGCGAGCCCCAGCTGACGGTGGATGGTCGGACGGTGCGCTTCCCGGTGGCACTATCGGCGGGCGAGCGCCTGGTGCTGGATGCGTCCGACCGGGCCCGCCACTACGCCCCCGATGGCCGGCTGGTGGGCGTGGTGAAACCTTCCGGCAGCCTGCCCCTTCTGAGGCCGGGCCGACACCAGATCGCCTTCGGGTGGGGCGACAAACCGGCCGGCGACTTCCAGGTGAAGGTGATGGCGGTGAAAATCTACCGGTGACGGCCTGCTCCGGGTCGGTCGGGATAGAGGGATAGAGTGCGAGGGAGAGGCGCTGTGGGCCAGTCCGTGGGCGATACCCGCGCGCGGAGCTGGAAGCTCCGCGCTGCCTTTCGGCAAAGCCCCTTGCGGGGCTTCCCCTCCCAGGCCCCGCCAGGCCCGGTTGGGTGCAGAGGGAGGGGTACTTCTGGGGTCTGCGCGGGGGATCCGGGGGCAGGGGCAACGCCCGCGCGCGGAGCTGGAAGCTCCGCGCTGCTAGTAAGCAAAGGCCCTTCGGGCCTCCCCCTCCCGACCCGCGCCATGCAGGTTGAACGGGAATACCCGGGAGTGCAGCCAGGCCTCGTGGGGCTTCGTCTGCAAACAGCGCAGGCATTTGCATCTGCGCGACGAGGCTAGCGCAGTTGTTGCGCGGGACAAATGCCGGGCCGGAGGGAACCGCAAATGGGGAGAGTCCGGTGGCGTCTCTACTACCACGTCATATGGACGACGAAGGGGCGCGCTCCATGGATCGACAAGCAGCACAAACCGCGGCTGTTGGGAGCCATGCGGGCCAAGTGCATCGAGATGGGCGGGAGCGTCCGAGAGATCGGCGCGGTCGTCGACCATGTGCATGTGTGCTGTGAGATGCCTCCCGCCGTAGCGGTCTCCAAGATGGTGTGGGCGATGAAAGGGGCATCGAGCCACATGGCCAATCACGAATTGGGTCTTGATTACCATTTCGCTTGGCAGGAAGGGTACGGTGTTCTTTCATTGGGCGCGGGCGATCTGCCCCGGGTGTGCCGGTACATTCGGGACCAGGAGAGGCACCATTCGAACGGCTCCCTGGTGGCATCGCTCGAAGCATTCGAGGCAGATTGAACACCCACACGCACGCTGTCGGGAGATGATGCGGGCATATCGGGTGCAGGCGATACCCGCGCGCGGAGCTGGAAGCTCCGCGCTGCCTTTCGGCAAAGCCCCTTGCGGGGCTTCCCCTCCCAGGCCCCGCCAGGCCCGGTTGGGTGCGGAGGGGGCGTACACGTTCGCTCTGGACACGGTCATCTTGCTTGGGTTCGCCGCCCTGATCATGGGTGCCTAAGCGCTCTCACAACGGAGACCGCCATCCGCCTTCTAGCCGGACGCAGTTTCGATTGGCTGGGAAGGCAGAGAGCACCAGCCCGATAGGGCTTCGCTCGCAATCAGCGCGGAGCTTCCAGCTCCGCGCGTTCGGCCCGCGCGCCGCCGGCCGGGATCGTCACCCGATCGTTTTTCCGGCAGAGAAAACGCAGGAACGCGGACGTGTCTGGCGAAACGATTCCTCCCATAAGCAGGAGGATTGCGTCCAGGAGTAGGCGGTCGAGAGCGGCACCTGGGTAATCTCCAAGCGCGGGGCGCTCGCGGTTGCACGGGTCCGGCATGGCGCCGGGCCCGCGTTGTTGATAGTCATGAAGGGAAGAGAGATAGTTCGATGTTGAAGGAGATCACGGTCCAGGAGCTGGATACCGATCAGTTCATTGCCGAAAAGGTCCGCGAAATCCAGGAAGCGGTGGGCGATGGCACCGCGATCAACGCGCTCTCGGGCGGCGTCGATTCGTCCGTGGTGACGATGCTCGGGCACCGCGCCCTTGGAAACCGCCTCCGCACGGTCTTCGTCGAGAACGGGATCATGCGTGAGGGCGAGGCGGAGCGGATCGAGCGGATCTTCCGCGACCTGGGCGTGCCGATCGAAGTCGTCGACGCGCGCGACGAGTTCTTCGCCGCGCTCAAAGGGATCACCGACCCCGAGGAGAAGCGCGAGGCGATCACGCAGACGTTCTACCGCCAGGTGTTCGGGCGAATCGTTCGCGAGAGCGGTGCGAAGTACTTGCTCCAGGGCACGATCCTCACCGACGTGGATGAGACCGTGGCCGGGATCAAGCGGCAGCACAACGTCTTCGAGCAACTCGGGATCGACCCGCAAGAGGCGTTTGGCTACGCTATCCTCGAGCCGCTCATCCAGCTCCGCAAAGACGGCGTGCGCAAGGTCGGCAAGGCGCTCGGGCTTCCCGAGGAGATCTTCCAGCGGATCCCCTTCCCCGGGCCGGCGCTCGCGGCGCGCATCATCGGCGAGGTGACGCCCGAGCGCGTCGAGACCGTGCGCAAGGCGACTGCAGTCGTGGAACGCCTCCTCGCGGGCACCGGCGCCTTCCAGTATCTCGCCGTGCTCCATGAGGACCGCGTCACTGGAATCCGCGACGGCCGACGCGAATTCGGCCAGCAGATCGAGGTCCGCTGCTGGGATAGCGTCGATGCCCGGCGCGCCACGCCCACCCGGCTTCCGTTCGACCTCCTGGAGAGGCTAGCGCAAGAGATCCTGGCCGAGGTCCCCGGCGTGGTCAGCGTCACCTACAACATCGCCACGAAACCCCCCTCCACGATCGAAGCGATCTAAACCCGCGCGGCCGGCCCGGGCTCGGATCGCCTGGGCCGGCCGCTCTCCCATCTCTACCACCGGCCTTGCCCGAGAAAGGGGTTTGAAGGCACCCGCCGAAACCCATTCCTGAGGGATGGCCCCCGCGCTCTCGGTCCAGCGAGCTCTCCCCAGGGAAATGGCCATCCAGAGGGGGGCTGACGAGATGAAGACGCTTCGCATCTTCGCGCTGTTCATCGCCCTGATGCTGGTCATGGTGGCTGCGCACGCCTGGAAGCCGGCCACCGATACCGCCGGCTCGCTCACGCTGACGATTCCCGAGATCAAAGAAGTGACGGCGCTGGAGCAGCCCGTGCCGGTGGTGATCCGCCTGGAGAACAAAGGCCCCGCGCCATTGACGGGCACCCTGCGGATTGGTGTCATCGACCGGTGGCGCGTGGATGGGCCCAACCCGCGTCCTTTCACAGTGGGAGCCCGCGCGAAGGCCGAGGTGACGGTGAACGTGGTCGCCGGCAGGGGCATCTACGCCGCTCACTACCCGGTCCACGCCTACGCGGAGTTCACCGAGGGTGGGCAGCCCCTGCGCGCGCACGCCGTGCTCGTCATCGAGGTGGCGCGCGCTGCTGTGGAAGTGGCGAAGCCGCGCCCGCCGGCAGTCGCCCAGGTGGCGGCACTGAGCGCGGAGGCGCCCGTGAAGGTGGATGGCGACCTCTCGGAATGGACCAACGCGATTCCCGTGCCCCTCGATAGCAGCCACGCGAGCGTGGGCCCCGTCGAGCCGGGCGATTTCGGCGCCGTGCTCACCGCGCTCCATGACGGCGAGCGGCTTTACCTCAGCGCGCGCGTCTCGGACGACGAGATCAGCGCCACCGACCGCGCGAGCCGCGATTTCATGGATAGCGATTACATCCGCCTCTACCTCTCGGCGCGCTCCCCGCATGAGCGCTCTGCGAGCGGGCTTACCGAGGAGGACCTGGTCCTCGCCATCAATCCCTTCGGCGGCGAGAGGCCGCTTGTGAAAGTGCCTGATTACGGCTTCAAGACGCGCCCGCTCCCGGATCCGAGCGCGGTGCAGGTCGCCGCCCGACGCACGCCCGGGGGCTATGAGGCGGAGATCGCCCTCCCCCTGTCGCTGATTGGCCCCGACGTGAAAGAGGGAAAGCGGCTTGGATTCAACGTGATGCTGGGCGACGCCGATGGGGGCCGGCGCGTCGCCGAGCTCACGCTCGGACACCGTGACCGTGACTACTGGCTCTCGCCCTCTGCCTATGTGCCTCTGGAGCTCTCCTCGCGCACGCGCGGCGATGGCACGCTGCAGCTTCCGGTGAACGTCATCGCCGGGCGGGGCGCTACCCGGCTGGACCGGCTCACGGGCTTCCGGGTGTGCATCGCCCGTGAGGGAAAGCCGCTGATTGAGAAACCGCTCGGGTGGACCGGGCACGACCGAGAAACGGGAACGAGCTTCACGCCAGGAACGGCATCGCGCCCGGATGCCCGGCCATGCATCACGATTCACCCACCCTATCGGGGTGGCGCCGGCACCTCGTGGGCAGACGCGCGCTTCACCCTCCCGAACGTGAAGCCGATCACGCTCCGGTTTGCCACGGCAATCCGTGACCACATGCCCGGCGAGGGCGTGAGCGATGGCGTCGAGTGGCGCGTCTATGTGGCGGAAGAGAGCGCGCCATCCGGCCAGCCCGGCGCGACGGCGGTGGGGGCCCGGTTTGTCCAGCTGTTCGAACGCTTCAGCCTCTCCAAGACGTGGGAACCGGCCACGGTCGACCTTTCGGCCTACGCGGGGAAGACGGTGACGCTGCGCCTCTGGAACGGCCCCGGCCCGAAAGGAAACACAATCTGCGATTCCGGCTACTGGGCAGAGCCGACGCTGGTGGTGGGCAAACCGCCCGCAGAGGAGACGCCCCAGGCGCGCGCCTCACGGAGGCAGAAGGCCGAGGCCAAGGCGAAGCAAGCCCGCGCCGGGAAGACTGACCACCTCTCGTGGAGAACGCAGAGCCGCGCCGGCCTCTTCGGCATCGCGCTGGTACCGGGCCCGCGCGGCTTGGTGGATGGCGTTCTCGCCGTGGCCGGCGAGCGTGAGACGGTTTCGTTCGAGGGCTTTCTGATCGAGGTGGCCGGCGAGCGCCTGGGCGACTGGCGCTCCGCCGCGAGCGTAGAGGAGGTCAAAATCCTGCCTCCCACGAAGGCGAACCCGAACGCCGTGACGATCCGGCACACCGTCCTCCTAAACGAGGCGCGAATTCCCGTGGACGCGGTGCTCCGTCCGGTGGCGGGCAGCGTCCGCCTCTCCTTCTCGATGCCGGGCGTGAAGCGCGACCGGCGGGGCCAGCCGCGGTTCACGTTGCTTGGGATCGGCCCGGCCAGCCGGAAGGCGCGGCGCGTTTACGCCGGTTTCGGCAACGTGATCCAGGAGCCGGGGCGGTTCACCCTGCACGGGAGCGGCTTCCAGCTGAGCACCCGCCATGTGGGAATCGATTTCGAGAACGGCGTCAGCTTGGCGCAGGCGTGCGATGTCTTCCCCGACCGGTTTGAAGTCGACCCGGAGAAACGGCTCTACTCGCTCCAGACGCACCACGACGCATCGTTCTTCCTGGTGCCCTCGGCACGCGGGGCGTTCGCCGCGGCGCGCGTCTACCGCGATCTCGCCGGATTCAAGCCAGCAGGCGGCGTCGCGAAGCTGAAGGGGAAGATGTGCATCGACTGGTGGGGCGGGCACGAGATCGCCGCGGATATTCGCCGGGCCGCCGCCTACGGCCTCACCGACTCCGTCTTCATCAAGCATGCCTGGCAGCGCTGGGGCTATGACTACCGCCTGCCCGATATCTATCCCCCGGACTGCGACCCGGTGATCTGGAACGACTGGGTGAGCGCGTGCCGCGAAAACGGCATCCTCTTTGGCGTGCACGATAACTATATCGACTTCTACCCGGATGCTGAGGGCTTCAGCTACAAGCACATCGTCTTCAATGAGGACGGCACGCCCCAGCGCGCGTGGTTCAACAAGGGCCCCCAAGCGCAAAGCTACCGCTGGCTCCCCCACGCGTTCAAGCCGTGGCTGGAGCGCAATATGAAGCTGATCAAGGAGGGCTTCGCGCCCACTGCCTCGTTTGTCGATGTCTTCACCGCGCATGCGGTGATCGACTACTATGACGAGGAAGGCAACTTCTACACGAAGATGAAGTGCGCGAAGCACTGGGGCGAGTGCTTCGATTACATCCGCGAGGTCCTGGGAGATAACGCGCCCACGATCTCCGAGGCCGGACACGACGCGCTGATCGGGCACGTCGACGGCGTTCAGTCGGACCACTACTCGGCGAAAACCTGGAACTGGCCCTGCACCGATGCCGAGCGCGTTCCCTGGCACGACATGGCGACGCACGGGGCGATGATCCTCTTTGCCGGCGGCCTGGGCCAGCGCTACGCGGGCGACGAGCCCTACGCGAGCTGGGGGAGCGACGACTACTTCTCCAACACGGTGATAGGCGGGCGAAACCCAATGTGCACCGGGCCGTGCACCCGCGACACTGTGAAAACCTACTGGCTGTTGCACGACGTGTGCAAGGAGCTCGCCCACCAGTCGCTCGAAACGCACGAGTTCGTGGGCGATGACATTCACCGCCAGCACACCACTTTTGACGGCGGCGGCAAGGTGTGGACCAACCGCGGCAAGACGCCCTGGGAGGTCGGAGGCTTCATGCTCCCGCGCTACGGTTTCCTGGCGAAAGCGGGGCAGACGATGGCCGCGATCTTCGCGCGCGAGGGGCTTTCGGTCGCTCTGGCGCGCAGCCCGGGTGTTACCTTCGTGGACGCGCGCCCGCTGTCGCTCGATGTCGCCAGCCGTGCTCCGGTGAAGACGCGCGTGCTGGGCGCACGCCACCTGGGAGGCGGCCAGGTGGAGGTGGAGTTTGAATGGGAGGTGTTGCGCCCCCTGCCGGAGGAGTACCGACCGTTCGTTCACGTCTCGCATCCCAAGGCGGTGGCTCAGGGGAGCGACCGGATCGCGATTCACGCGCCGAGCGGGCTGGAGCCCGAGAAGCTGCAGCAGGTAGGCACACACCGATGCACAATCCGGTTCACCTTCGCCAGCGCGCCGTATGACGGCGATTACTACCTGCGCTACGGGATCTACTCGCCCAAGCGGGGGAACCGGCTCTTGCCTCTCGCCGATATCGACGGCACCCGGGTGCGCGGCGGCATCTTCACGGTGAAGCGCGTCCAGGGCGCGATTGAGTCGGTGGAGTATGCCCCAGAACGGCCTGGCCCCGATGCCCCGAAAGAGAACGCCGAAGGGAAGAGGATCGATTTTGGAACGGTCGTCACAAACGGGGCGTTTCGCCTGCTTCACTCCGGGCGCGAGTGGCGGCTCTACCCGCTCCAGGGGAGCTTCCCCTTCCAGGCGGATCTGCGCCTGGCCACGCTGGGCGCCAAAGGGAAGCGCGTGACCTCGGTGGAAGGCCTCGACCAGGCGGGCAAGCCTCTCGGCGCCGTGGCTTTCACGCACAAGGGAGACGTGCTGCATCTCGACCTGGACGCGGCGGCCTTCTCCTACCGGATCGTGTTGAGGTAGCGAGTGATGGCCGAACCGGCTGGGGATGGAGATCGGATGGAGAGCCTGCAAGCCGCCGCGCGGGGGCGCATGCTTCGCGCGGGACAGCGACCGGCGCTCCCACCGCCGGAAGGCGTGGAGCTGCGTCGGAGCGTGGTGTATGGCTGGGCTGGTGGTCGGGAGCTCACGCTGGACCTCTTCTTACCGGACGAGGGCGCATGGCCCGCGCCGCGCCCAGCGATGCTTTTCTTCCACGGGGGCGCGTGGTCGAGTGGCACGCCGGGGCAGTTCTATCGGCAGGCAGGATCCCTCGCCGCCGTGGGGATCGCCTGCGCTAGCGTCTCCTACCGCCTCTCCGGGGAGGCGAAGTATCCGGCGGCGGTAGAAGACGCCAAGTGCGCCGTGCGCTGGGTGCGCGCCCACGCCGGGGAGTTGGGCGTGGACCCAGAGCGGATCGGCTGCGCCGGGGCCTCGGCGGGCGGGCATCTCGCTGCGATGCTCGCGACGACTGCCGGAATCCCTCGGTTTGAGGGGAACGGCGGGCACTCGGGCGTCTCGAGCCGCGTCTGCCTGGCCGTGCTGTTCAACCCGGTGCTCGACCTGGTGGCCCTGGCCGGCGAGGAGCGGTGCGTGGAATGGCTGATCTCCTTCCTGGGCGTACCGTTCGAGGGGAATGAGGCGCTCTATCGGGACGCCTCGCCAATCACGCACGTTGGGCCAGAGACCCCGCCCTGCCTCCTTTTTCACGGCATGGCGGATAAGGCGGTGCCTTACGCGCAGGCGGAGCGCTTCCGCGATGTGCTGAGGCAAAACGGCGTTGCCGGAGAGCTGGTGAGCTACGAGGGCCGCGGCCACGGCTTCTTCAGCCGCAGCCCCTACTATGAGGAGACCTACACCCGCATGGAGGGCTGGCTGCTGGATCGCTTTGGCCAGGCGGCCGGGCGCGCCGGTGAATTGCGGTGAGCCCGAGGTATTTCATCAGAATACTTCAAGCCGAAGCTGTGGCACTGCTGCACAACGTTATCTTTGACAAGAGCCTCACGCGTTCCCAGTCAACAGTTGGTCCCGATGGAGTGCCACTCTCTGCCATAGCACGGGATGCAGGCCCGCGCTCCATTGTGCACGAAACGTTTCATGCCCTTGCTGTCTGCGACCCATCCCTTCAGGAACAGGCGGAAGCCTTCCACAGTAGTCGAACTTCAGGTGAAGAACCTGTCTCCATGAAAGAGGCTTACAGGAAAGGTGACTACTTTCCGATCACCGGGCAGGGTGGCCTAGTTGATGACCTCCCCTACGAGGACAACGAGATGACGCGCCCAGACAACTACCCTACCCCCTATGCAGGGCGGGTGGCAGATGATGGGAGTGCAGCCGAGATCATCCCGGTTGGTGGCGAACTCCTCACCCACGACCCGGTTGGGTTTGCTATGAGCGACCCTGATTACTTCCACTTCACCGTAGACGCACTCCGAGGGAACACTAGAGACTAGAGACTTCCCTGGCCCTTGTGGTATAATGGGGCGAACTAGGAGGACCACTTTCAATGGCAGTTATCATCGAGATCGAAGGCGTTCCGGCCACCATAGATGGCTACACCTGGAGTTGCGAGGATTCCGAGATAGAGTCACTTCTGAACTCCTTTATTCCAGAAGAAGGACCCACAGGTTGGGACCCATATCCCGATCACAGCATGGCGATCTACGTTTGCTCCGTGCTAGGGTGCAAGATCACTCACGTTGACCCCGATACTCCACCTACAGCAGATGAACTGTCACAAAGATATGCGCCTATCTTCGAGGCGATGAAGGCTCAACCCGAACCGGATGTGGAGCCACCCGAAAACAATACTGAATGACAGGCGGTGTGAATGAATTGAAGAATACACACAGCGACATCGACAGCATCCTTATAGACTACTGGGATGCTCTTAACCGCATAGCACAAACCCACTCAAGCCAACAATCTCTCGAAGAAGCCCTCCAGCGCAACTCACAGGCCCTTGAAGACTCTCTTCTAGCCCTATTGGGGGCCACCTCTGACGAAGATCCGGTCGAGCGCGATGCCCTGTCTCAGATGACCCCAGGAATAGCCCGGGGCAACCCAATGACAGCAGGTGGCGGCGGGGATCCACACGTTCACTGGATCACGACAAAGACAGGCAAGCGCATCCCCATTCGCGACGGTGAAGCAGGCGGAGGCGGAATGCGCCCTGATGGGTCTGCAGCCGCAGGGGGTCCAGGTGGGCCACCAGCAGAGCCACAGTTCGAGAAAGCAAAGATCAAGGGCTGGGATGTTGACCTACCACCAATCCCCGAGCCGCTGATGAACGCCATAGGCCCTAAGAAGACTCTTGCCTGGTGGCACGCCGTTGCCGCCATAATCGCCCAGCGGCAGAGTGTTTTTCGGGAGCAGTGCCCACGAACCCGCGCCACGCTTGGCAAAGGGATTTTTCATTATTCTGATTGAACAATGCAGAGTGAGAGGAGCCCGGCGGGGACTGACGAAGCTATTGCCTGGCGATTCGCAACAGCGCGAGCGAAACGCCGGTTCATGCGTGTGTCACGCAATGATGGCGGATCTTGTGGCACCAGCGGGCCGTTGTGGAGGGGCGAACCTTTAGTGTTCGCCCTGTTTCCAGCAAGGGCAGGGCGAACAGTGAACATTCGCGCATGCAAATGTTCGGATCTGGCGGGCCGGCGTGTGCCTCGCGGGTGTGAGGGTGGGAGAGCGTCGTGGCGTATCACCGGGAAGAGTTTGGGAGGGATCTGCGCGAGCTCCTGCGCCGGCGCGGGCTCTCCTACCGGGAAGTCCAGAAGCGGACGGAGATCGCCTTCTCGCAAGTTGGGGACCTATGCAACGGCGTGATTCGCACCCGGGCGCAGATTGAGAAGCTGATCGCGGGGCTCGATCTCGACCCGGTGGAGTGGATGGTGAAGGCCGGGTTCGTTCCGGAGGGCGTAGAGGGCGATGCCCTGGTCCTCGCCCTGGAGGCGCTCGGCGAGGTGGCCGCGATCTCGCCGGAAAGGCTCGAGACGCCCGGCTACGACAGCGTGAGCGCCGGGCACGGCCTGCTGCCGTCCGAAACCCCCACGACCACCACGCGAGACGCGCTGGCGCCCTATGATTACACCGTGCGCGTGCGTGGCGACAGCATGAGCGGCGTGCTGGAGGATGGCGATATCGCCTTCGTCAAGGCGCAGGAGCACGCGCTCTCTGGCGATATCGTGATCGCGATTGTCCGCGGCGAGGTGGTCGTCAAGCGTCTGCGGAAGACGAATGGCATGGTCACGCTGATCAGCGCGAACGAGCGCTACGAGGAGATCCCGGCGTCTGAGGTGCGCATCCTCGGCGTGGTTACCGGGTTCTACCGCCGCCAGTAGTAGGGATCTGAGTCGCCCATCGGAGGGCGATTTCCAGCGGGGGGCAAAATGGAGTTCCGATGGATTCCGTTCGCTGAGCTGCCGGTTCACGACACCACCTGGTCGCTGATCTCGGGGCCGGACGGGTGCGCCTATGTCGGCGCGTGCTGCGAGCACCTGGGGGGCGTGACCGCTGTCATCGTCCGCTACCGCGCTGATGGCCGCTACGACTACCTGGTCGACATGGGCGAGGCCACCGGGCAGCCGGGTGACAACGGCCGGGCGACCCAGTGCAAGATCCACTACAGCATGATCGTGGATGAATCGGGGACGCTCTACGCCGCGACGCACCTGAGCGGGCCCCCTTTGGGCCACGTAATCTACAACCCGTGGGGCAACTGGGGCGATCCCCATGTCAGCTTCGCCGGCGCCGGGCTCGTGGTCTATGATACCGGGAGCGACCGCGTCCTCTGGACCGACTTCCTCTACCCCCAGGAGGGGTGCCGCTGCCTGGCGCTGGATCGGGAGCGCCAGCTCCTCTACTCCTGCACCTACCCGCTGAACCACTTCCACCGCTACGATCTGGCGAGCAGGAGCGACCGCGATTTCGGGCGGATCGGCGCGGTGAACCCGCAGGCGATCTGGCTCGACACGCGCGGGACCGCCTATACGACGGACGACTTCGGGCGGATCCTGCGCATGGAAGCTGGCTCGGACCGGCTGGAGACGACCGGGCTTAGCCTTCCGCATCCTCCCTTCCAGAACGGCTGGCACGACGTGGTGTATGACGTAACGCCTTGTCCCCAGCCTGATCGGGTGGTTGGCGTGGCCTGGAACGCCTGGCCCTACTTCTGGATCCACGACATGGCCGAGGGCCGGCTGCACGATCTGGGTCCGGTTCACCCGGGCCTGACCGGCCTGGAACCGAACCAGATCAACCAGAGCCACGTGGGCGGCCTGGCGTTTGGTCCGGATGGCCTCCTCTACTTCAGCGTGATGAGCGAGCACCACCCCGAGCGCGGCATGATCTCGCACCTGAAGCGGTTGGATACGCAGACAGGCAAGATGGAGGACCTGGGCCCGATTGTCGATCCCGAGGCCGGCGTCCATATCTGGTACATCTCGCGCGCCGTCTGGATCTCGAAGCGCGACCTGATTCTGGCGGTGGTGGGGCGCACGCCGACGGGGATCGTCCACGTGCGGTTTGGCGAAGGCGAGCTGGACGATGCCGGCGACTCTGGCTTCCCCCGGCTGAGGTACTGGGGCTGAGACGCGGTGGGTGGGCGCCAGACCGGCGGCGCCCGAAGGAGCAAACGATGCCTCTGGAGTTGAGCAACAGAACGTGGCCGCAGCGGGATCCGGTGCTGCAGGGCAAGCCGGAGACGGCGGAGCTGGTGAGGTCGGCGGCGCGCACCTTCGTGAGCGAGGGCGCGCTCGTGTGCAAGGAGATCAACTTCAACGGCCAGATGGCGCCGCTCCCGCGCGAGAGTTCCGCGATCACCAGTCTGGCGATGACCGACGGCTGCGTTTACGGCGCCACCAGCGGCGAGGAGTCGTGGCTCTTCCAATATGCGCTCCTCCCCTATTGCGAGGCGGCGCTGCCGCTGGCGCCGATTCCGGACGCGCGCGCCGTGACGCGCTCGCTCGTGGCGATGCCGGGCCACGTGCTGTATGGCGGCACGTGCGATCCCGAAGGCGGCCACCTCTTCAAGGCGACGGTGAGCGGCCTTCCAGGCGATGTCATTCAGGAGTGGGGCTTTCCCCGGGTGAGCTTCGAGCGCCTCGCCGCGCCGGTGCCGGGCGAAGGGATCCTCCGCCTGGTGGCCTCTCGCGACAGCGAGCGCCTCTTCGGGCTGACAAACCAGACCGGAACCATCTTTGCCTACGATCTGAGAGAGCGCCAGGCGCGCGTCCTGGGCCAGGTGGACCCGATTCACTTCTTCAGCCCCGTGCTCGTCGAGGATCGCGAGGGCGTGTGGTATGCCTTCGGCTCAGCGGGGCGCCTGATGCGTTTCTCCCCGTTCATGGAAACGATTGAGGCGACCGATTTGCGCGTGGAGTGCTTCCCGGGCCGCGGGCCCTACGCGAAGATCGCCGCGGCCGCGCTCGATGACGCCTCCCGCCGGCTCTACCTGGGCGATACCGAGGGCCTCCTCTCCTACGTGGATCTCGACGAGTGGCGCGTAGTGCCGCTGGGCAAGCCGGTGGCGCTCGGAGGGATCGACCACCTGGTTCTTTTGCCCGATGGCCGTCTCTATGGCACCGCCGGCAGCCGTGAGGGGATGGCCCACCTCTTCGTCTACCAGCCGCGGCCTGGGGCGCTACGCGACCTGGGCGTGCTGTGCGCCACCACGGAGAAGCCCTGGTACGGCTACCGGTATGGCGATATGGTGGCCACGCCCGAGGGCCGTATCGTTCTGGGTGAAGCCGATCACCTCGGTTGCCTCTTCAACTACTTCCCTCCTCTCCTCGCCGCGGGGAACCCCATCGAATAAGCCGGACCTGGCCAGGTTGAACCCGCATCCCACGGAGACGGGCGCGGAGGGGAAGACCCTGCCCGTGCCCGTCCCCAGGGAGGGCGATTGGCTGCCTGCCATGGCGAGGCCGCGCTCTGCCTGTGGCAAAGGGTGGCAAACGGCTCTCTTGCGCGCGGATGTGTAGAAGCCGGTCGATGTGGGTAACATGGACTGACACTGCGCCCGAACCGCGAAGAGGAGCAGGCCCGGGAGGGAAGACGTCCCAAGGCTTCCCACGCTATCCCACGCCGTACCCTTGCCTGCCACTGGCGGGCCGTTTCTCCCCACGGGCTCCCACAGTAGCGCGAAAAATGGCGCATTGCTCCCTGTAGAAAAGCAAGCAGTACGGGCGCTTGTGTGCCGGTGTGCCCGAGGGTGCGGTTGACATATCACGCTTTTTGGTGTACAATCGCGCTCACGTCGGACCGGCGGGATACCGCCGGTCTGGCAGGCACCGAACGCGGAAGGAGGAAAGGGTAGATGAGCCGTTTTCAGCACGTCGCTGCAAAGCTGCTTCTCCCCGTATGCGCGCTGTGCCTGCTGGGTCTGGATTTCGGCCGGGCCCAGGACGCAGGGAGTTCCCCCGCAAGACAGGGGGGGACTATCGCATCATCGGTGAACATTGAAGTGGATGGCCAGGTCCTGGCTGTTCATATGGCAGGAGGGGATGTCGCCGAGGCGCTGAAAGTAGCCGGAGTGGAGCTTGGCGAGGAAGATGAATGCTCGCCGGCGCCCGGCGAAGCGATTGCGCCGAACATGACGATCACCGTGCGCCGCGTGTGCACGCGCACGGTAGTGCAGCAAGAGCCGATTCGTGCGCGCACCCGGGTGATTCCGACGCGCCAGCTGCGCGCGGGGATTACCTGCATCAAACAGCACCCGGAGGATGGTCTGAAGGAGCTGACTTACCGCGTCACCTGGCGTGATGGCGAGGTGGCCTCACGCGAGCTGCTTGACGCGCGAGTGGTCCGGCCCGTGAAGGACAAACTCATCCTCGTGGGTGGGGGGGGGCCAGAAGCTGCCCTCCCGCGGCGGCTACTTCAGTGGCCGGCGTGTCATGAGAATGGTGGCGACCGGCTACCCCGCCATGGTGACCGGCACGGGCCGCACCTACCTGGGCCTGAAAGCAGAGCGAGGTATTGTGGCGGTCGACCCGCGGGTGATCCCACTGGGTGCTCGCGTGCATGTAGAGGGCTATGGCGAGGCGCTCGCCGCCGATATCGGCAGCGCCATCAAGGGTAACCGGATCGACCTGTGCTTCCCGACCCATCGGGAGGCAAGCCGCTATGGCAGAAAGGTGGTGACGGTGCGCATCTTGACCCCGTAGCCACTCGCTGCGCGGCTGGGTTTGGAGACAGGGAAGCATGAGAAGAGAGATCCACCGTTCAAGGCGAACGCGCCTTCATAGGGGGCCCCTCCCCCCCAAGGCTCTCCCGTTTTCCTGTCTCCAAACGATGCATGCGGGCCACTGAAGCGATGAACCTCACTTCTCCCCACGTCGTGCGCGAGCTCCTGCGCCGGCACGGCGTCACCCTTCACCGGGCGCTAGGCCAGAACTTCCTCGTCGATGCCAACATCCTGCGGAAGATCCTCGATGCCGCGGAGCTGTCTCCTGAGACGGGCGTGCTGGAGATCGGAGCGGGGATCGGCACGCTGACGCGCGCCCTGGCGGAGCATGCCCGGCACGTGCTCGTCATCGAGCTGGATCGCTCGTTGCGGCCGATCTTGCGAGAGACTCTCGCCGGTGTGGAGAATGTGCATGTGGAGTACGGCGATTTCCTGAAGGTGAATCTGCCGGCGCTCCTGGATGCATACTGTGCGCCCCTGTGCCAGGTGGTGGCCAATATCCCCTACCAGATCACCTCTCCGCTCATCACGCGTTTGTTGGAGCACAAGGCGTCCTTCACCCGGATGGTGCTGATGATGCAGAAGGAGGTGGCCGAGCGCCTCCTGGCAAAGCCGGGCACTGGGGAGTACGGGTCGATGACCGTCTTTGTGCGCTACCATGCCGAGGTGCGCCTGGTGACGCACGTCTCGCGCAACTCTTTTCTCCCCCCGCCAAAGGTCGATTCCGCCGTGGTGCGCCTGGACCCACGCGCAGAGCCGCCGCTGCCGGTAAAAGATGAGAAGCGCTTCTTTGCCGTCGTCCACGCGGCGTTTGGCGCGCGCCGCAAGACGCTGCTGAACGCGCTTTCCGGGGGATTGGGTCAACCGCGCGAAGTGCTGGAGCCTGCACTAGAGCGCGCTGGCATTGATCCGAAGCGCCGCGGGGAGACGCTCTCGCTCGAGGAGTTCATCACCCTGAGCAATGAACTTCATGGCGATTTGATGGAGGCGTGACGCGATGAAGGTAGGCATCGTTTCGGATACCCACGACCACCTGGAGAACCTGGCGGAGGCGATCCGGTTGCTCAACGCCCGAGGCGTGGAGCTCGTGCTCCATCTGGGCGACTGGGTGGCGCCGTTCGTGCCGGTCTTCATGACGAAGACGGCGCCGGAGCCGCTGCGCTGCCCGGTAAAAGGGATCTTCGGGAATAACGATGGCGACCATTTCCTCTTTCTCCAGGTGATCGCCCGCGAGCAGACCGGGATCGAGATCCGCAAGACGCTCCTGCCGCTGGAGCTGGATGGCCGGAGGATCGTCTGCTACCATGGCACCGAGCCGGAGATCACCGAGGCGCTGGTGGCGAGCAAGCGATGGGACGTTGTCTTCGCCGGGCACACGCACGAGGCGGGGACGCGCGAAGTGGACGGCGTGTTGCACGTAAACCCCGGGTCGCTGAGCGGGATTCGGGGCGGAAAGCCAGGGGGGCCGGCTACCTTCGCCCTCTACGATACGGCCACTGGCGAGGCGGAGATCATCACGCTGGGCGAGTAGGCGCGCCTGCTGGGATACCTTCCGGATGTGCGAGGGACGCCAGGGAGAGAGTATGCTGGCGCCCGTGGAAAAACGAAGGGCCCGGCGCCAAGCGCCAGGCCCATCACGAGAAGGATGCGCTTCGGAGACTCACCCGCCGTTGTTACGGAAGGAGAGCACCTTCTTCACGTAGTCCTGCGTCTCACGGTAGGGTGGGATACCTCCGTGCCGCTTCACGGCGCCCGGCCCCGCGTTGTAGGCGGCGATTGCCAGGCGCTCGTTCTTGAACTGATCCAGCAGCGAGCGCAGGAAGCGCGTGCCGGCGCGGATGTTCTGAACCGGATCCCAGGCGTTGGTGACTCCGAGGGCGCGCGCCGTGGCCGGCATGAGCTGCATCAGGCCCATCGCGCCCACTCGGGAGAGTGCCCGGGGGTTGAACCCGGACTCCGCGCGCACCACGGCGCGCACCAGCGCCGGATCGACGCCGAACTCCTTGGCCGCTGCCTCGATGATGCGGTGGATGTTCTGGACCGTTCCGGATCCCCCGCGCGAGGCGAGCGGTTGCGCCGCCTTGGGCTGAGCCTTCGCGACAGCCTTCGGCTTCGCCGCGGTCTCTGGCTTCGCCTTTGTGACGGGCTTTGCCGCCGTCTTGGATTGTGCCTTCGCCGCCGTCTTAGCTGCCGGCTTAGGCTCCGCCTTTGCGACCGTCTTGGCTGCGGGCTTAGGATCCGCTTTTGCCGCCGTCTTGGCCGCGGGCTTAGGCGCCGCCTTCGCGACAGTCTTGGGCTTGGCCGCAGTCTTGGCTGTGGTCTTGGACTGTGCCGTTGTGGCTGGTTTGGCTGCGGTCTTGGATTGTGCCTTCGCCGTCGTCTTGGCCGCGGGTTTAGGTTCCGCCTTTGCGACCGCCTTGGCTGTGGTCTTGGGCTGTGCCGCAGTCTTAGGCTCCGCTTTCACCGTCGGCTTGTCCACCGACTGAGGTTCTGCCTTCGCGACAGTCTTGGGCTTCGCCGCTGGCGCAGGCTCTGCTTTCGCGACCGTCTTGGCTGCGGCCTCAGGCTTCGCCTTCGACGCGGTCTCGGGCTGAGTCTCCGCCACGGGCTTCGCTTCCGCCGCTGCTTGGGCGGTGGCGGTTTCCGGGTTCGGCGGCGAGTCCGCCGCGGCCTGCGTCTTTGTCTCAGCAGCGGCAGGCTGGATGGCCGGCTCCGCTTTCGCAGCGGTCTTTGCGACCGGCTTCGATTCAGTCGGCGTTCCAGCGGCCGGTGGTGCGCTCTCTGCCGCGACTTGTGGTGCCGGGGTATCATCTGCCGCTTTGGCTGCCACGGGATCCGGGTCTGGAGTGGCAGCCTGGACGGTCTCCGACGGATCGCCCGGCGGCGCGGTCGCGCGGGGCGCGGCACCCATCTCCGCTGCCTGCGTGGCCGCGGGCGGTTCCGGCTCGACGGAGGGCGCGGCCGCCGTGGGGGGCTGCACCGTCGGCTTGAGCGCGGGCGCCTCCGTGGCGGGCGCCGCCTCGGATGATGGCGCCGGCGTCTGTTCCTTATCCGTGGCCGGGGTTGACGGGTCGCGCTCAATCTTGATGCTCTTCGTGCCGGACGGCGGCTCTTTGATGGTCAGGCGCATCGCCTCGGGCGGCTTCACGATGGGAAAGGCATTTCCGCCTGCCCCAGGATGCGAGGGGTTGCCCCCGACCGAGAAGGTGAGCGGAACGCCTGCGATGAGCCCGGCATATCCTCGGAGCAGGCCGCCGCGCCGCAAAGAGAAGACACCCTGGGTGGTTCGGAGCCGCTGGTGGCTGCTTATGGCAGGCCCGCGCAGGCGGGCCAGCATCCGAATCAACAACGGTTCCCCTTTCCGGTAGGTCGCTCGAAGGGCACGCGCGGGGGCTGACCGATTCGAGCCCGCCACGGCGCCAATCGCAGAATCAAGAAGGGCGCTTTGCCGTGCCCCATGGGGCTTAGGACAGAGAAATGGGTGTTGAGGTTGCCTGCCGCTCTCCACACGGAATTCGCCTGGGCGCGACGGGCGACTATCGCTCCTGACCAGCTACGGGAATCGCGATTGCTCCGAATTCTGCGTGCCGGCATCCCCGCCGGGGGATCTCTCGGCCCACACGGGCGTGCGAGTGACGCGCTCTCCGGTGAACCACGGGCGTGGTGCAAGCGTCTTGCAATCCGAGGTATTCCACATGCAAGTGCTCCGCCTTCTCACCATCCTGTTGCCGGTCTTGATGATTCTTCCTGGCCGCGACCCGCTGGCGGCCGACCGTGCCCTGGTTCCAGCCCCGGCGCCGGCCACGCTTTCCACGCCGCAGGGGACCCCGGAGCCGAAGAGTATCACGGTGGATCCCCCGGCGCCTCGCGCCGCCCTGGTGCCCGCGCGGGGCGAGGTGGTCGTCGAGGGTGTCATCGATGCCGTGGTGAAGGATCACCGCGGGCTGCAGGTGAGCATCTTCCGTGTCGCTGCGCCGAGCGGTGCCGAGGAGCGCCCGAAACCGCTTCTTTCCGGCACGCTGCTCCTCGGGATAGCGTCTCTGATCACGCCGTTGGGGCCGGACGGCCAGCGTGTTCCTGCCGATGCGTTGCGGCCTGGCACGCTTTTCACCGCGGTGATTGAGTGGCCGGCGTCGCCCTCCCCGTCCGTTCTCGCGGTGCGCCGGCTCACGGTCAATGTACCGGAGGCGTCGACCGGCGCCGCCCCGGCCTCCGGTGAGAATTCACTGGGAGCAATCGCGCCGGACCGGATCAGCGACGCGCCCGTGATCGTGCCGATGGTCTTCCCCGTGGTCGGCCCGGTTTCGTGGCAGGACACTTTCCTCGCCTCGCGGGGCGGGGGCACGCGCCGGCACCGCGGCCAGGATATTCTGGCCCCGAAGATGACGCCGGTGGTGGCGGCGTTCGATGGGACCGTTCGCCCGCGCGCCCGCAACGGGCACTACCTCCTCACGCTGGTTGGCGATCACGGCTGGTCGGCTGAGTACATGCATCTGAACAACGATACGCCCGGAACGGACGACGGCCAAGGGGGCGAGCTGCATGCCTTCGCGCCCGGCATCTATCCGGGCGCCCGGGTGGTGGCCGGCCAGCTCTTGGGGTGGGTGGGCGATAGCGGCAACGCCGAGGGGACGGTCCCGCACCTTCATTTCGAGCTGGTCCATCAGGCGACGGGCGTGGCGGTGAACGCTGCCCCCTCCCTGCGCCTGGCGCGAAGGATTGCCGCGCCCCGGTTGCCCGAACTGCTCCCGGATCTGAAGCCGGGGCCTGGCGAGGTCCGCTGGAACGGCTTTGCGCGCGCTGTCGACACCGGACGGGGAAGCATCGACCTGCACGTGAGCGCGCGCGCGGAGCGACACGAACCGTTGACCGCGCTGACACGCCCGCAAGTATGCACCGTTCACTGTGGGGAAGGCACGTCGCTCGCGGTTCTAGGGGCAGGCGAGGCACGCCTCTCCCTGTCGGAGATCACACCTGGCGCGCAGCTGGTCGTAGTTGGCCGAAAAGTGGACGGTGAGATCGTGGCCCGCGCCATTTACGCCGAGGCAGCCGGTCTCGTGCCCGGCAAGCCCCTCCTCGCCGCTCTCGCGGCGCTTGTGCCGGCCGGGCCGGCGGTTGCTGCCACCCCGGCGCTCGGGCCGGCCGGGCCGGCGGTTGCTACCACCCCCGCTGTCCCCTCGCGCCGGGAAGATCCAAAGAGGTCGAACACGGCGGCTGCGGTCGCGCCGGTGCAATCTGCGGAGGGCCTCCTATGGGTGCATGGCTACGTCCTCACGGATCTGAGCGATGGGAAAATGAAGATTCGTATGGATGTGGTGCGCCTGCCCGGAAGCCTGGAGATGATCCGGCTCCGTCGCGCCCTGGTGAAGGAGGTCATCGTTGGCACCCGAACCCGCTTGCGTGACCCCAGGGGCAAGCCGATTCGCCCGGAGGCGTTGGTCGCGAATGCCGAAGTGGAGATCCTGGGCGAGGAGGAGGGGAAGACGGCTCCACTGCACGCCGCGACGCTCATCCTGCGGGCCGCGCCACGGAAGTAGGCGGGAAGCGCCGGCTGCCCTCCCTTGAAGCTTTGGGAAGGAGCAAAGGGGCAGGCCGGGTGCGGGAATTGGGCGCATGCTCGCCGAACTCTGGCACAGGGCGATGGTCTCTTGCCGGCACGCTTCTCTTGGGCCTGGACAAAGGAGCATCCCATTCAGGACACGGCTGGTGAGGAGCGAGCGACCCGCCTCATAGGTGGACATGACGCGCCCGATAGGAACCACTCGGGCTGGCGTAAAGGAGAGTTATCGATGCAGAAGGCGACCGGTCGGGTGAGCCGGCGGTTCACGCCGGTGTCGTTCACGGATGTAGCGATCGAGGACCGCTTCTGGGCGCCCCGGATCCGGGTGAACCGCGAGAAGACGCTCGCGCACCAGTACGCGCAGTGCAAGGAGACGGGCCGGATCGATGCCTTCCGGCTGGATTGGAAGCCGGGCCAGGAGCCGGTGCCCCACATCTACTGGGACTCCGACGTCGCCAAGTGGGTCGAGGCGGCGAGCTACTCCCTCGCCACCCATCCAGACCGGAAGCTGGACGCGCTCCTTGATGAGGTGGTGAGCCTGATCGCTTCCGCGCAGCAGCCGGATGGCTACCTGAACCCGCACTTCACCGTAGTGGAGCCGGAGAAGCGGTGGACGAACCTGCGCGATTGTCACGAGCTCTACTGCGCCGGCCATCTGATGGAGGCGGCGGTCGCCCACTTCCAGGCAACCGGGAAGCGGACGCTCCTCGACGCGCTTTGCCGTTACGCCGATTACATCGGCACCGTCTTCGGCACCGGTCCGGGGAAGAAGCGAGGCTACTGCGGGCACGAGGAGATCGAGCTGGCGCTGGTGAAGCTCTACCGCGCCACGGGCGAGCGCCGCTATCTGGAGCTGGCCTGCTACTTCGTGGATGAGCGTGGGCGGCAGCCCTACTACTTCGATGAGGAGGCAAGGGCCCGGGGCGAGGACCCCTCGCGCTATCGCTCCGGCAACTACGACTACTGCCAGGCGCACGTGCCGGTGCGCGAGCAGACCGAGGTGGTGGGCCACGCCGTGCGCGCGATGTACCTCTACAGCGCCATGGCGGACCTGGCGGGCGAGACGGGCGATGCCACGCTCCTGGCCGCGTGCGAGCGCCTCTGGGATAATCTGACGCTGCGCCGGATGTACCTGACCGGCGGAATCGGACCGACGCGCGCGAACGAAGGCTTCACCTGCGATTATGACCTGCCCAACGAGACCGCCTACGCCGAGACGTGCGCGGCGATTGGCCTCGTCTTCTGGGCACACCGGATGCTCCAGCTCGATTGCGACTCGCGTTATGCCGACGTGATGGAGCGGGCGCTCTATAACGGCGTGATCAGCGGCGTCTCGCTCGATGGCGAGCGATTCTTCTATGAAAACCCCCTTGCCAGCCTGGGGCATCACCACCGCCAGCCGTGGTTTGGGTGCGCGTGTTGCCCGCCCAACATCGCCCGCCTCCTCGCCTCGTTGGGACAGTATGTCTACTCCATGGGCGAAGGCGGCGTGGCCGTGCACCTCTACATCGCCGGGAGCGCGCGCCTGCGATTGAATGGTGCGCTGGTCACGCTCCGACAGGAGACGGAGTACCCCTGGACTGGGCGCGTGGTGCTCCGCCTGGAGATGGAGCAGCCGGCGCGGTTCACATTGCGCCTCCGCATTCCCGGATGGTGCCGGGGCACGGCGGCGCGCGTCAACGGCGAGGCGGTCGACCTTTCAGGCAAAGTGGTGAAAGGCTATGCCTGCCTGGAGCGCGAGTGGCGAAACGGCGACCGTGTCGAGCTGGAGCTACCGATGCCGGTGGAGCGCGTCTACGCCCATCCCGAGGCGCGCCAGGATATCGGGCGCGTGGCGCTGCAGCGCGGTCCCCTCGTCTACTGCCTGGAGGACGTGGATAACCCCGTCCCGATACACCGGGTGATGCTGCCGGCCGATGCCGAGTTGACCGCCCGCTTCGAGGAAGGCGTGCTGGGCGGGGTGGTGATGCTCGCTGGCCAGGCCGTAGCGGTCTCGGATGAGGGATGGGAGAGCGCCCTCTACCGGACCCAACCCCCGGTGCGCGTGCCGGTCACCATCCGCGCCGTGCCGTATTGCGTTTGGGACAACCGTGCCCCAGGGCGCATGGCCGTCTGGCTTCCCGAGTGCGCGTGAGTCGTTCGGGCATGCGGCTCACGCCCTGCCCCACTCCACTCCGGCCTCGATGAACGCCAGGTAGTTCTCGACCACCTTAGGTTCCAGGGTGGGGGTGAAAGGCGAGGCAGTGGGGCACAGGATGAAGCCGCCGCCCGGCGCGCCATCGTCGATCGCGTGCCGGACCAGCTCCCGAATCTCAGGCGGAGTGAGCGAGTAGAGGTCACCGATCTGGACGTTCCCCTCCAGACAAACGCGGTCGCCGATGCGGCGTTTCGCGTCCGCGAGGGGCACATCGCCGAGGGGAGGCGCTTCGATTGGGTGGAGGCAATCGCACCCGATGGCAGGGAACTCCTCCAGGATGGCATCCATCGGGCCGTGGCAGTGGATGTGCATCAGGCAGCCATACCGGTGCAGGAGCTCCGCGATCGGCTGCTCCAGGCACGTGCCCCACTCCCGGAAGTCTCGGGGCGACTGCAGCGGCGGGCCGATATACTCCTCCCCTGTGAAGCCGAAAACGCCGCGGACGTTGGCCTCCAGGAGGGCGCGTACCAGGTCATATACGCGCTCGGCGAAGAGGCCCATCAATCGGGAGATGAGCGCGCGCTCCTCAATGCTCCAGATTGCCAGCCGCTCGGATCCCAGAAGCATGTGCGTATAGGTGGCGGGGTTGTTCAGGCCGGTGATGACGAGAGCGCGCTCGCCAAGCTGACGTTCCAGCTCGAAGAAGGGGGTTGCATCCACCTTCACGGGCTCGTAGGGAAGCGAGAGGAAGCGTTCCACGTCTTCCAGCGTTTCGATCCAGAAGCGCGTGGTAAGCCCGGGCATCCCCGAGCGGCTGATGTGGCGCTCGTGCGTGAGCGGGCCCAGGGGCGTGCGGAGAGTGATCCGCTGGATATCCCAGTCGCCCGCGGGAATGCGCGTCGTTTCGGTCTCCAGAGGGGCCGCGGAGAGGAAGAAGCCCTGCGGGGGCGACCAGGTGGCGACGAGATCGCCATGCCTTGCGACCGCCTCGATAACGGGGGCATAGGAGGGGTGGCGGGTGCGCACCCACTCCTCGTTCCAGGCGGGCACGCCGCGGACGTGGATGGGAACGCGGTCGGGCTGTTCGCGGCGCATCGCGGCGAGCAGCCGCTGGCGCGATGTCATCTCTGGCATGGCCTGAGCCTCCGCGGAGAAGTTCGCTGGCGATGGGCGTGCCTCCTTGCTCGGGGTGCTGGGAATGCCCATGCAGGCCGGGACCGGCGGTCCAGGAGAGTTGGTCGAGAGCGAGCAGTTCGCGCGGGGCTGCCCGTGCGAGGCATTGCTGATGCCGGCAGATGGTCAAGATAGGAGAGAGAAGATGCCCGAGGAGCGAGCGTATTTGCGCGAATTGGCCCGGCGCGTGGCGGAGATCGCCGCGAGCCCGGAGAACGAGGCGATCTGCCGGCGCTGGCGGGACGTGAACGCGATGCGCCGGCCGGACCGCGCGCCGGTGTGGTGCCGTCCGGTGGGTGCCTGGGCGGAACTCCTTCCGTCCGAGGCGCTCGTCTGCCAGGATCCCTGGATGCGCATGGTCGAATGCGAGTTGCGCATGACGCTGATCAAGCACGACATCGGCGATGACACCCCGGTGGAGGGCACCTTTGCCGTGCCGGCGATCCTGGAGCGCGATCCCCTCAACACCTGGGGCGTGGAGATGAACCGCATTCCTCCATCGCGTCCGGGGGGCGCCTGGGTCTACGATCCGCCGCTGAAGCGCCTGGAGGATATCGAGCGCCTGCGCCTGCCATCCGTGCGCCTGAGCAAAGAGCAGACCGAGGCCGCGCTTGCCCGCGCCCATGACCTCCTCGGCGATCTCCTGCCGGTCCGGCTTACCTGCGAGCCGCCTCTGAACGCGACGATCTGCACGGTGGCCGCAGCCCTGCGTGGCCTGACCCAGTTGATGATCGACATGATCGAGAGCCCGGATTGGGTCCACCGCCTCATGGCGCATCTGCGCGATGGCGTCCTTCAGACGATGGATCAGGTGGAGGCGATGGGGCTGCTCTCGCCCAACAACGTGGGCGGGATGTTCTGCAGCGACCCGATCGGTCCCGACCCAGACGGCGGGCCCCTCACCTACGCGAACCTCTGGGGGTGCGCCAACAGCCAGGAGTTCGACCCCGTTTCCCCGGCGATGTGGGAGGAATTCCTCCTCCAGTACCAGAAGCCGATCCTGGAGCGGTTTGGCCTGACGGCCTACGGCTGTTGCGAGAACCTGACGGAGAAGATCGACGGGGTGCTCTCGATTCCGAACCTGCGCCTCTTCGTCTGTAGCGCGTGGACCGATCTCGGCCGGGTGATCGAGCGCGTCGCCGGGCGGTATGTTATCATGTGGCGGCAGAAGGCGAGCGCGGTGGTCTTCCCGGAGGATCCGGAGGAGCTGCGGCGCGATCTGGAAGCGGGGATGCGCCAGTTGCAGGGATGCCACTACCAGGTGGTCCTCCGCGAGTTGCAGACGCTCGCCGGCCATCCGGACCGCCTCCACGTCTGGAGCCGGCTTGCCATCGAGACGGCTGAGAAGTATGCTTGAGTGTGCGGGTGAAGTGTGTCCCCGGAGGGCGTGAAGGCGTGATGGGAGAGGGAGCCGGCGCGAGCGGGCTTGCTGTTCTTTACGGTTTCCTGGCCTTCAGGGGGAAGCGAGAGAGAGTATAAAGGAGTGTAGATGCCAAAGGTCACCTTGATCGGCGCAGGGAGCGTCGTCTTTGCAAAGAACCTGTTGTCCGACTGCTTGTCTTATCCGGAGCTGAGCGAGGGCACGTATGTGCTCTACGACATCGACCAGGAGCGCCTGCGCACGGCGGAGAAGATGGCGCACCAGGTCGCCAAGGCGTGGAACGCGAAGCCGACAATCGTCGCTACCACCAACCCGGTGGAAGCGCTGGAGGACGCCGACTACGCGATCAACATGATCCAGGTGGGTGGCTACGAGCCGTGCACCGTCACCGACTTCGAGATCCCGAAGAAGTACGGGCTGCGCCAGACGATTGGCGATACGCTTGGGATCGGGGGCATCTTCCGGGCGTTGCGCACCATCCCCGTGATGCTCGAATACGCCGATATCATGGAGGAGGTCTGCCCCGACGTCACCTTCCTCAACTACGTCAACCCGATGGCGATGAACACGTGGGCGATGCTCGCCGGCACCGATATCAACACCATCGGCCTGTGCCATAGCGTGCAGAGCAGCTACCGCCACCTCTGCCAGGCCATTGGCGTCAACCCCGACGAGGTGAACTACACCTGCGCCGGCATCAACCACATGGCGTTCTACCTGACGCTGGAGCATAACGGCGAGGATCTCTACCCGCGCATCTTCGAGAAGGTGGCCAGCCGCGAATACTATCCGGACTGGGACCGCGTCCGCCTCGATATGATGCTGCGCATCGGCTATTACATCACCGAGTCGAGCGAGCACTTCAGCGAGTACACCCCGTGGCACATCAAGCGCGACCGTCCGGATCTGATCGAGCAGTACAACATACCGCTGGATGAGTACCCGCGCCGGTGCATCAACCAGAACGCGAGCTGGGCGAAGATGGCGGCGGACCTGGAAGCCGGCAAGGGGTTCGAATCGCTGCGCCGCACCTCGGAGTATGGCTCGCGAATCATCCACGCCATGGAGACGGGCGAGCCGACGGTGATCCACGGCAACGTGCTCAACTACGGCCTGATCGACAACCTTCCCGAGGGGTGCTGCGTGGAGGTGCCGTGCCTGATCGACAAGAATGGCATCCAGCCCATGAGGGTGGGCGAGCTGCCTCCGCACCTGGCGGCAATGAACCGCACGAACATCAACGTGCAAGAGCTGACCGTGCGCGCCGCCCTGGAGGAGTGCAAGACGTATGTCTACCACGCCGCCATGCTGGACCCGCACACCGGCGCCGAGCTGAGCCTCGACCAGATCTGGGCGCTCGTGGATGAGATGTTCGAAGCCCACGGCGACTGGATTCCCCTCTTCAAGGACGACTGCGAGTGTGGCTACGAGTGCGACGGCGACTGCGACCACGACTGCCACCACGGGTAAGCTCCACCGTTTGGGGGTTCAGGGCGGGTGCCCTGAACCCCACCCCCTTCCCCATCCATAGCATCCCAGGTGCCCCACCATTTTCCGCCGGTGTTTCCTCACTTTGGCCTCCCAGGGCAGGCAATCCGCCGCAGTGCATGGAACCAAGAGAGCGGGAGTGCGCGCTGCGCACTGACCGGAGGAGCGGAGTGCATTACCTCACGATTGCTGAAGCAGCGGAAGCGCTGCACCTGAGTGTTCCCACCATCAAGCGCTACATCTACGAAGGGAAGCTGAGATCGACGAAGCTGCCGGGCGGGCAGCATCGGATCCCGCAGTCGGAGATCGACCGCATCCTCTCGCCAGAGGCCGCGCCTGGCGCCCGCATGGAAGAGGCCGCCCCCCCCTTCCCTCGCGGAACGCATCGCGGTGCTGGAACGGTGGGTGACCGAGCTGGAGTCGGAGGTCGAGCGGCTCACGGCCGCGCTGGAAGTGGTCTCACGCTACTGCGCCCTCCACGTGGGGGACGCGCCTCACGCCGATGAGAAGGCTGCGCGCTCGCCAAGCCACCACCGCCTGCTGGTGTTAGGGCCCGGCTGTCGGCGGTGTGATACGCTCTACGACCTGGTTCAGCGCGCCCTGCTGGCGGGGGGCTACCGGAATGTGAGCGTGGAACGGGTGAAGGATCTGGACGGCATCGCCGGCTTCGGCCCGGTGCTTACCCCGGCGCTGGTGATGGATGGCACGGTCATCGTGGCCGGCCGGATCCCGAGCGGGCACGACCTGCAGGGGATCCTCGAACGCCACCTAGGCCCTCCCAACCCACCGGAGGCATAGCGGAGAGGGGCGCCGGTGTCGGTTGCCCGCGCGTGCAGGTTGGCTTAGCCCGGCAGGGCTTCGCTCACAAGCAGCGCGGAGGTTGATCTCTGCGCGATACACGAGGGGGCGGGGCAACACACGCGCGCGGAGCTGGAAGCTCCGCGCTGCTTCTCGGCAAAGCCCCTTGCGGGGCTCCCCCTCCCAGGCCGCGCCCTGGGATTCCGCCGGATCTATCCCATCCCAGCCCCTGCCTGCCTGGGTTGCCCGCGCGTGCAGGTTGGCTTAGCCCGGCAGGGCTTCGCTCACAAGCAGCGCGGTGATCTATCGCCGCGCGATACACGAGGGGCCGGGGCAACACACGCGCGCGGAGCTGGAAGCTCCGCGCTGCTTCTCGGCAAAGCCCCTTGCGGGGCTCCCCCTCCCTGTTGCCCGCTACCGAGCCGCCCGCGAGCCGTAAGGGCGAATGTTCACTGTTTGCTCTGCTTCCGTATGGGCCGGGTGGGCGCTCAGGGTTGCGCCGGCCATGCGGGGGCGCGGACGAGAGGCGCCGGGGCCTCCAGGGTGGACTGGGGGAGGCCCCGGGCGTTTGCCTATTGCTCCAGAAGGCGAGATCAGCCGAGGATCTCGGTACGAAGCCGCTGGAGCAGGCCGATGGCCTCGGCGATATCCTTCTTCTGCTGCTCGCCGGAGATCTCGCGCTCGATGGTGAGCGGGCCGAAGTAACCGATCTCCTTGAGCGTGCGCAGGAAGAGCTCCATGTTGACGTCGCCCTGGCCCAAAGCTACTTCCACGCCGGCCCAGCCGCCGCCCACGTCCGGCTTCCGCTTCGCGTCCTTGCAGTGGACGCTCTTGACGTAGCGGCCCACGGAGCGCAGCGCCGGGATCGGCTCGTCCGTTCCGTAGAGAATCAGGTTGGCCGGGTCGAAGTTGATTGCCAGGTTGTCGCGGCCGACGTCGTTGAAGAAGCGAAGGAGGACATCCGCCTTCTCCTGGCCGGTCTCCAGGTGGAAGCGCTGCCCGTTCTGCTTGCAGTAGTCACAGACCTCCTGGGCCGCCTTCACAACCCCCGCGTAGTTGGGGTCGGAAGCATCTTCCGGCACGAAGCCGATGTGCATCCCAAGGGCTTCGCAGCCCAGGGCGTGCGCGAAGTCCGAGATCGCCTTCGTCTCCTTCAGGCGCTCGGCGCGCGGTCCCGGCGGCACCAGGCCGATGGTCTTCTGGACGGTGGGAATGTCGGCGTAGCTCTCGCCGGGGAAGCCGGCGAAAACCACGGTCACTTGGATCCCCGCGTCTGCGAACTGCTGGCGGAACTGCGCTACGCGATCCGGGGCGCGGTCCGGCTCATGGGGGGCATGAACCTGCACGGTATGCACGCCCAGCGACTTGACAGTATCTAGCCCGGCTCCCAGTCCGGCGCCGACCGAGGTGAAAATGCCGATAGGCCACTTCTCCATAGGAGGCTCCCTTCGGAATTGCAGTGTGCGGATCGCGGGGTGGCCAGGCCTGTGCGCAAAGCGGGCGCCAGCCCTCGCGACCTGCCGTTCCAACTCTCCCTATTGAAGAACTCTTCGCGATAGGCGGGGCTTCTCCTTGCGCGTGTCCAGTAAGCGCTTGCCAAAGGCAGGCACGGCGGGCAGCAAGCGCGAAGGGGATGGATGCGAAATGGATGAAAGGGGCAGCAGATGAGCTTGATCCTGGGTGTTTCGGGAAGTCCGCGCCGCGACGGGAACACCGACCTGCTGGTGCGAGAGGGGCTCCGTCTTCTGGAGGAGCGCGCAGGAGCGAGCACGGAGTTCGTGCGCGTGGCCGATCTGCGGATCGAGCGTTGCCGCGGGTGTCGGGCGTGCATGCGCCTGGGTAGGTGCGCCATCCAGGGGGATGATTTCGAGGATCTGATGGCGCGCTTCTTCCAGGCGGATCTCTATCTCCTCGGGGCTCCCATCTACTGGCTCGGCCCTCCCGGGTGCATGAAAGATTTCATCGACCGGACCCACGGCTACTACACGGACCATTCGATCCTGCGCGGGAAGCGCGCGGCGCTGATCACCGTGGGCGCAGACAGCGGCTTTGAGCCGCACGAGGCGGTGATGGAGTCGTGGCTGCGCGTGTACGGTGCGCACGTTGTGGGGAAGGCCCGCGTCTTCGCCCGAGAGAAGGGAGAGGTGCTCGAGCAGCCCCAGGCGTTTGAGAGCGTGCGCCGGCTGGTGGAAGATCTCTGCTGAGGACAGGCCGCGCTACCGGCCGCGCGTGTTGACCAGGATGACTCCGGCGAGAGCGATGGCGCCGCCGACCAGGGAGAGGGGCGCCGGCACTTGGCCCAGCCAAACCCAGGCGATGACGAGCGCCAGAGGTGTTGAGAGGTAGAGGAAGCTGGAGACGATGGCGGCCGGGGCGCGCGAGAGCGCGTAGCTCCAGCCGGCGTAACCGATTGCCAGGGGGAAGAGACCCAGGTAAATGATCGCCAGCGTGGCACTGAGCGGCGCCGTGGCTATGGCCGTCGCAAGGCCTGGCAGGAAGACCAGCATCGGCAGGGTGCCCAGACAGAGGGCGTAGGTAGCGACATCGAGGGCCCGGTAGCGCCTCAGATACGGCTTCTGGAGGACGTTGAAGAGGCTCGTTGTGAAGGCGGAGAGGAGGATGAGGAGTGCTCCCGGCGCGAAGCGCATTCCGCCGCTTTTTCCGAACGCGATGAGCGCCGCGCCCGTGAAGCTGATCGCGATGCCCGCCCATCCCAGCGGCTTCAGGCGCTCGCGCAGGAGGATCCTGGCGACGAGCGCAGTGAGCGCGGGTGAGGTGGCGATCAGGAGCGCGGTGGTGCCGGCGTCCACCGTCACCTGCCCGTAGACGAGGGCGATATGATAGATGGTGAAGCCCAGGAATCCGACAAGGAAGAGCCCGGGTAGGTCTCGGCCTCTGGGCAGGGGAATACGCGCCGGCACGGCGTAGAGGAGCAGCGCGCTGGCGGCGACGAGGAAGCGGAAGAGGACCAGATGCCCGGGCGAATAGGCCCGCAACCCTGCGCCGATGCCGGCGAACGCCGAGGACCACGAGAGCAGGGTGACCCCCAGCACCGCGAGAGTCTTCGCGTCCAGCCGGCCCTCTCTACGCTGGGTCGGCTCCGCATCGCCGGTGACGGTGGGTGTATCGGTTTCTCCCGCCGGCGCGGGCGAAGACGCCGCAGCGGTCGTGTCTCTCATGGATCTATCGCTCTCAATCTCGGTCCGCGCCCACGTTCCCGAGGGGTGCTTCAGGGCTTGCTCAGTGCGTAGATGATGAAGTTTGGCACGCGAAGCTCGTCGTCTAGCTCTGGATACCGCTCCAGCTCATCCGCGGTCACCGTCGGTTCCACGAGCCGTTCGAGACGGAAGCCGGCAGCGTGGAAGCTATCCAGGTAGGTGGCGAGTGTGCGATGGAAATTGGTGAAGTTGACGCCTAACATCGTCCAATGGCGCTCGCCCTCGTCGAAGTAACGGTCGAGGATCACATGCAGCTTCTTGCCCTCGCTGTCGCGATGCCAGAAACCGGACGCGGAGCGCATCGGGTGCAGATTGGCGATGATGAAGCGGCCTCCCGGCCGAAGGATGCGAAACACCTCGCGGTTGTTGGCATCGATGTTCGGCAGGTCGCACTGGTTCAGGTAAGACACGGCGAGATCAACGGTTTCGTCCGCGAGGAAGCTCAACTCCTGAACGTCAGCCACGCGGTACTCTTCGTTGTCCGACTGCAGCTCCCGTGCTGCGGCGATCATTGCTTCGCACAGGTCCAGCCCCAACACGTGCGCGGCGCCGCGAGCGGCGAGCATCCGGCAGAACCTTCCCTCGCCGCATCCGCAATCAACCACCCGCAGCCCGGCCACATCGCCGCACAAGTCGAGCATCAGCTTGTCCAGCAGCCCGGCGCGCACTGCGTTCCTCCCAAACCGCACTTCATCGATCCATGGTTTCGATAGCGCGTGCCATTCGCGTTGGAGGTCGGCTCTATCCATCACGATCCTTTCAGCAACTCGCAGCGGTCGCCGGCGTCGCCCGCGCCCGGATGACGGGCCTGTTTTCCGGGCTGATGCCTATCCCTCGCCAATGCGGAGCACGCTCATGAAGGCTTCCTGGGGCACTTCGACGCTACCGATCTGCTTCATGCGCTTCTTGCCCTCTTTCTGCCTTTCGAGTAGCTTGCGCTTGCGGGTGATGTCGCCGCCATAGCACTTGGCGATGACGTTCTTGCGCAGGGCGCTGATCCGCTCGGCCGCGATCACTTTGTTGCCAATGGATGCCTGGATGCGGATTTCGAACTGCTGGCGGGGCAGGATCGACTTCAGGCGTTCCACGAGGGCCTTCCCGCGCGGGTAGGCGCGCTCGCGGTGCGTGATGAAGGAGAGCGCATCTACCGGGTCGCCATTCAGGCAGATGTCCAGCTTCACCAGGCTCGACTCTTCATAGCCCTTGAACTCGTAGTCGAAGGATGCGTAGCCCTTCGTCCGGCTCTTCAGCTGGTCGAAGAAGTCCATCAAGATCTCTGAGAGCGGCAGGTCATACCGGATCAACGCCCGGTTCGGGGCGGGATACTCCAGCGCGCGGTAGACGCCGCGGCGGTCCTGGCATAGCTCCATGCACGGCCCGATGAAATCTGAGGGCGCGATGATCGTCGCCTGGACGTAGGGCTCCTCGATCTTCTCGATCTTGGTGGGCGGAGGAAGCGCCGCCGGGTTATCCACGTTCACCACGGCGCCATCCGTGGTGGTGACGCGGTAGACCACGCTCGGGGCGGTGGCAACCAAATCGAGCTCGAACTCGCGCTCCAGGCGTTCCTGGATGATCTCCATGTGCAGGAGCCCGAGGAAGCCGCAGCGGTAGCCAAACCCGAGGGCCGCGGAGGACTCCGGCTCGAAGGTGAGCGCGGCGTCGTTGAGCTGCAGCTTGGCCAGCGCGTCCTTCAACTCCGGGTAGTCGCGGCTGTCCACCGGATAGAGGCCGCAAAAGACCATCGGCTTGGCACGCTTGTAGCCCGGGAGCGGGGTGGCAGCAGGCCTCTTGGCGTCGGTGATCGTATCGCCCACTTGGCAGTCGCTCACCGACTTGATGCTGGCGGTGAGGAAGCCCACCTCGCCAGCGCGCAGCTCCGAGACTCGTTCCATGCGTGGCCGGAAGATGCCGACGGTGCTCACCTCGAACAGCTTGCCATTGGACATCATCCGGATCGGCTGTCCAGGGCGGATGCAACCATCCACAACGCGGACATAGGCCACCACGCCCAGGTAGGCATCAAAGTGCGAGTCGAAGATGAGCGCGCGCAGTGGCGCGTCGGGATCGCCCGACGGCGGCGGAATGCGCTGGACAACGGCTTCGAGAATCTCCTCGGTGCCGATCCCCTCCCGCGCACTCGCGAGGATCGCGCCGGAAGCATCCAGGACGAGGGCCTCCTCAATCTCGTGCTTCACGCGCTCCGGGTCGGCCGCGGGGAGGTCAATCTTGTTGATGACTGGGATCAGCTCCAGGTTATTGTTGAGCGCCAGGTTCACATTGGCGAGGGTTTGCGCCTCCACTCCCTGAGCCGCATCTACGACGAGCAGGGCGCCCTCGCACGCTGCGAGCGAGCGCGAGACTTCATAAGTGAAGTCGACGTGCCCGGGGGTGTCGATCAGGTTGAGTGTGTACTCCTCGCCGTCGCTGGCGCGATAGGTGAGGCGGACCGCGGTCATCTTGATTGTGATCCCGCGCTCGCGCTCCAGATCCATCGTATCGAGCACCTGATCCTGCATATCCCGATCCGAGATGGCGCCGGTGAACTGCAGGATGCGGTCGGCCAGAGTCGACTTACCGTGATCAATATGGGCAATAATGCAGAAGTTTCTTATATGTCGCTGACTATTATCCATGGGCGTATGAGTCCAAAAGAGATTCTAACAGACCCGGGCAGGAGTGTCAACGAACCAAACGCTTGAACCCTCTCGCGGGTGCGCTGGCGGCGCTTCCGCGCCGGCCCCAAATGCGCTGAACAGAAGGCACCGCTGGCGGAAAGTGTGGGCTATCGCGCCATTCGGCAAGGCGATGGCGTGTGAGCGTGTCCGATTTACCGGGGATGAGCAGGGTGCGGGGGGCGCGGCGGGTCTCGGAAAGCGGAGCGAGGCATACGGGGCGATCCAGAGCGCCACATGTCATATTCGCCCAGGATCACCTTGAGATCGCCCTCGGGGGGATAGTTGGCCCTGGTGAGCGAGCGCCAGGGAAGGGTGCGCCCCCCATCGTCGGTGCCATCAGGCCCCAGGCTGTAGGCGTGAGGCTCGGGGCGGGGCTCGTAGCGCATTGGACCGCCCTCTCCATAAGGATCCAGTGGAACCGAGGGAAGATAGCGCGGGACGAGATCTTCCAGGGAATCAGGAGAGCGGCCCTGTTCCAGGCGATAGGCGCGGAGCGCCAGCGCAGTCTGTAGGAGGCGCGAGCGGGCGCGCAGAATGGTCTCTCCCTCGAGTGCGAAGTGGAGGCGATCCACCAGATCCAGCCGTTCGAGGAGGGGCGAAGTGGCTGGGGTGAGAGGAGCACGCTGGCCAGCCGGCAACGCCGAAAGCCGGGCGGCCTCATCTGCGCGCTGCACCAACTGATCGTGGGCGCCGCGCAGATTGATAAGGTAGAGCAGCCGCGGGCCCGAGGACCAACGCCGGCGCAGAAAGGTATCGAGCGCGTAGATGGCATCCGGCTGGCGGCACGACAGACGCCAGAGGAACTCGCGAAGCAGGTCTCGCTCGCGGTGGATCGCCTCGGTGAGCGGCGGGCGCCGCGCTTCTAGCTCACGGAGGCGATGCAGCACCTTCCGGCATTGCTGCGCGTCCAGCTCCTTGCCCACGACGGCCAGCTGGGCCAGGCCTCTCTGCTCGATGGCGCGACCCACCTGGACGTGGGTGAGAAGCCCGCCGCGCGAGATATCGATACCCAGGCGGATCAGGAGAAGGGCGGACTCCAGGGCGCCCTCGACGTCATCGATGGCGAGGGATGCACGGCTTTCGGCCCAGAGGAGGTACCCCAGGCGCTCGAAGCTCTCTAGATAGGGGAAGCGGTACGCGAGCGCCTGCGGATCCGGTGGCGGGGTGAGAAAAGAATAGCGCAGGCCGGCGCGAAACGTGGCGAGTGCCGGCTTGTTCGCTTCGACAACGAGCGCCAGGTATTCCGGGGAGGTTGATGGGCTTTGCACCAGCGGATAGCCGCGGAGGGAGTCGAGAGCATCGCCGGCGCTGAGGTAGTAATCGAACGCATTGGGCTGGGGAAGCGCGGGCCGGGGCATGGCATATCGGGGCACGGTGTTGATGTGCCGCCACCAGAGGAGAGCCAGACCGGCCACGACGCAGGCGCCAGCCAGGAGGAGCCATCGCGCGCGGCGCTTTTTCGGATGGATGCAGATGCACTCTTCGACCTCGGCCATGCGGAGCCCTTCCGCGCTCTCTGTTCCACCGCCAAGGGCCGAATCCCTCCCAAATCGCGGCCTAGATCCAACGTGAAAGGGGAAGGCAGGTGGCGGAAAGGAACGCGCCTGCCTGGCGTCGTATGCTATCACTATACAGGGCGTTGAGGGCTTCCGGCTGTGATCGGGCGAAACGCAGGGTACACCTGCTCCCCCGAGCAGGTAGCGCGGGGTGCTGAGGAGTTCCGGCCGGGATCTTCAGGAGGGAGTTTCATGAAAGAGCGACCTGGTGCAAAGGGCTTCACGCTCATTGAGTTGCTCGTCGTCATTGCCATCATTGCCATCCTGGCGGCTATCCTCTTCCCAGTCTTCGCGAGGGCACGCGAGAACGCGCGGAAGGCCAACTGCCAGAGCAACTTGAAGCAGATGGCGACCGCGGCGATGCAGTATGCGCAGGACTACGACGAAACGCTGATGCGCACAGCGGTCAATCCAGGCTCGGTGTGGTACGGGTGGTCCTGGCTGCTGCAGCCGTACGTGAAGAGTACGGACATCTTCACGTGCCCCTCGAAGCCGAGTGCCAAGTGGAATGGCACCTCGCTCGCTGGCTTTGGCTACGGGTACTTTGGGATCAATGATGTTGCCAACGGAGGGCCGAACCTCTCGGCGCGGTCACTGGCAGCGATCTCGGCGCCTGCGGACGTGATCATGTTTGGCGATTCCCCGTCGGACAACCACTACGTGATCGACTGGGATGATGTCCGCACCGATGATAATGGGGGTGCCTCCGAGGCCCGGCATTCTGAGGGAGCCAACTTCGCGTTCGTGGATGGCCACGTGAAGTGGTTGAAGGATGGCACGTATGCCACGCGCACGGGAGCGGAAGTTCCCCTCAACCAAGCGCCGACGCCGTCGCTGTGGAAGGTGCAGTAAGAGGCCAGGCGTCAGGGGCCATAGGATGGTTTGGGCCGGGCGAGTGGCGTGACCAGGCAGGTCGCTGCTCGCCCGGCCCGCTCTGCCTATGGGGCGGCGAAACTTGAGCCAGATCAACAGAGCAAGCGCCAGAAGGGAGTGCGTTTGCAGGCGTCGTATCTTGTCACCACGTGGGGGAAGGGCGATTCCCGTATCGATACCTGGAACTAGAGGAGGGAGTATCATGAGAAAGCGACACTACGCCAAGGGCTTCACGCTGATCGAGTTGCTGGTCGTGATCGCGATTATCGCCATTCTGGCGGCCATTCTCTTCCCGGTCTTTGCGCGGGCGCGCGAGAATGCGCGCAAGAGCACTTGCCAGAGCAACTTGAAGCAGATGGCGCTGGCGGCCATGCAGTACTCGCAGGACTACGACGAGACGATGGTCCGCACCAACATCCGGGTAGCAGACGGCACGTATCGTGGGTGGGTCTGGCTGCTCCAGCCGTACGTGAAGAACACGGGCATCTTCACCTGCCCATCGAGGCCGACCGCTAAGTGGGATGGCACCAACCCGGCCGTCTATGCGTATCACGGCTATGGCTTCTTTGGCATCGAGAACGTGGCGAACGGGGGGCCAAGCCTCTCGGCGCGGTCACTGGCCGCGATCTCGGCGCCCTCCGATGTTGTCATGTTTGGCGATTCCCCATCGGACCTCTGGTACGTGATCGACTGGGATGATATTCGCAGCAGTGACAATGGCGGTGCCTCGGAGGCGCGGCATAGCGAGGGCGCCAACTTCGCGTTCGTGGACGGGCACGTGAAGTGGGTGAAGGACGGCAAGTATGCTTCTCGCACCGGCGCGCACGTGCCAGTGGATCAGGCGCCGACACCTTCGATGTGGAAGGTGGAGTAGACCGGCCGAGGGGGATCATCTGCATCCGGAGGTATCGGTAACAAGCGAGGGGGGCGGGGCGCGCATTGCGCGCCCCGCCCCCTTGCGTTTTCCGCAATCCTTCGCTGCCTCGCAGGAGCCGGGGAGATCCATGAAAGCCTTCTCTAGCCCCCTACCCCGGGCCGAGCGCGTCTTCGAATGGCCGGCCAGCTATTCCGTTCTGCGCGCGCATTCTCCGGGTTTCCCTCACCGGCCTAGGGCAGGCTACCGGTAGGATCCTGCCGCCACGACTGCAGCACCCTCATATAGTTCGCGCGCTCGAAAGCCCCAGGATCGGCGACGTTCTTCTGGCTCATGCTCCCGCGCAACTGGGCCACGGAGTGGTATTCGTGCTGTTCCATCCACCGCGTGATCTCGGCGAGCAGCTCCGGGATTCGACCGGGCCCCTTCTCCAATAGCTCTGCGGCGATCTGCGTGGCGCTGGCGCCGGCCATAGTCGCCTTCAGCACATCCTCGTGGGTGTGGACGCCGTTGGTGATGGCGAAATCGGCGTTGACGCGCCCGTAGAGAATGGCCACCCAGCGGAGTGGGAGGCGCATCGCCGTGGATGTGCTGAGAACGAGATCGGGAGTCACCTCCAGCTTCTCCAGATCGATGTCCGGCTGGTAGAAGCGGTTGAAGAAGACGAGGCCGTTTGCGCCGGCCTCGGCCAGGCGACGTGCCATGAAGGCGATGGCGCTGAAGTAGGGCCCCAGCTTCACGGCGATCGGTATCTTCACGCTCTGGCGCACCTCGCGGAGGACATCGAAGTACATCTGCTCCACCTGCGCACCAGAGACGAGCGGGTCGGTGGGAATGTAGTAGATGTTCAGCTCGAGTGCGTCGGCGCCCGCCTCCTCCATGAGCCGGGCGTAGCCCATCCAACCGCCGGGCGAAGTGCCATTGAGACTGGCAATGACCGGGATGTGGACCGACTCCTTCGCCTTTCGGATCGTCTCCAGATAGGTATCTGGGTCGAACTGGAAGGAGGCGGGCTCCGGGATGTAGGAGAGCGCCTCGGGGTGGCTCTCGGAGCCATACGCAAGGTAGTGGTCGAGTTGCAGGCTCTCCTGAGTGATCTGCTCCTCGAAGAGAGACGGCATCACGACCGCCGCCGCGCCGGCATCTTCGAGCTCCTGGATGCGATCCGCCGTGCCCGTCAGCGGCGAGGCGGAAGGGACAATCGGGTTCTTCAGGGTCAAGCCCAGGTATCGCGTGCTCAGATCCATGTCGACGCTCCCTCTTCTGCGTGATCCGGCCCGCGCGCGGGCCGTGCCATCCTGCGGCCGCATGCTGCAGGGCGGCGACTTCACCTCTACGAACAACGCAGCTCGCGGGGTGGTTCCGGGGCATGCCGGTGCAGATGTGGTGCCTGTTGCGTCGCTTTCGGCCTCGTGGTGGTGGGCAGGCCAAGGGTGGCCGCGTATTCTGGTGGCCTCGGAGTGGGGAGTGGGGCAAATGCTGGTAACGCAGCGGAGCCCGGGGAGGCTTCCCCTCCCCGGGCTCCGCGATGGGCTTTCTGTCTAGTGGAACGCTACTCAGATGCGGGCTTCGCCGCGGCCATCTGCTGGTAGATCTGCCAGCGCTGCCGGACGTCTTCCTGAGCGGCCTCCAGGAGTCTGGCGGCGCCTTCAGGATCGCTTCGCTGAAGCATCTTGTAGCGAGTCTCCGTGTAGATGAACGACTCGAGCGGGATGCTGGGCTCCTTCGAGTCGACCTGCAGCGGGTTCTTGCCCTCAGCCGCGAGCTGCGGGTTGTAGCGGTAGAGGATCCACGCGCCCGAGTCGACAGCCAGCTTCTGCTGGGTGAACCCCTTGGCCATGTCGATGCCGTGGTTGATGCAGTGGCTGTAGGCGATCACGAGTGACGGGCCATCGTAGGCTTCCGCCTCGAGGATCGCGCGGACCGTCTGCGCATCGCTGGCGCCCATCGCCACCTGCGCCACGTAGACGTTGCCATAGGTCATCGCCATGCGCCCGAGGTCCTTCTTCGGGGCGGACTTGCCGCTGGCGGCGAACTTCGCCACCGCAGCGCGCGACGTTGCCTTGGAGGCCTGTCCGCCGGTGTTGGAGTAGACCTCGGTGTCGAGCACCAGGACGTTGACGTTATGGCCCGAGGCAAGGACGTGGTCCAGGCCACCGTAGCCGATGTCGTAGGCCCAGCCGTCGCCACCCATGATCCAGACGCTCTTCTTGACGAGGAAGTCTGCCACGGCGAGAAGGTCGCGGCCAGCGGCATCGGTGGCGCCGGCGAGGCGCGACTTCAGCTCGGCCACGCGCGCGCGCTGCGCCTGGATCCCGGCTTCGTCACTCTGATCAGCCGCGAGGAGGGCATCCGCCAGGGCGGTGCCGATGCGCTCGCGCAGCTGAGAGACGAGCTGGCGGGCGTAGCGGGTCTGGGTATCGATGGAGAGGCGCATCCCCAGGCCGAACTCGGCGTTGTCCTCGAAGAGCGAGTTGGCCCACGCCGGCCCGCGCCCGTCGCGGTTCTTCGTCCACGGGGTGGTCGGCAGGTTGCCGCCGTAGATGCTGGAGCATCCCGTGGCGTTGGCAACGACCATGCGGTCACCGAAGAGCTGGCTGACGAGCTTGACGTAGGGCGTCTCGCCGCAGCCGGCGCATGCACCGGAGAACTCGAAGAGCGGCTGCAGGAGCTGCACGTTCTTCACGTTGTTGAAGCGCACCTTGTCGGTATCGCGCGGCATATCCGGAAGCTGGAGGAAGAACTCCCAGTTCCGAGCACCCTCTTCGCGGAGCGGCCGCTGGGGATGCATGGTGAGCGCCTTGCGCCCAACCTGCGTCTTATCCTTCGCCGGGCAGCTCTCCATACAGAGGGTGCAGCCGGTGCAGTCTTCCACCGAGATCTGGATGGTGAAGCGCTGGTCGGCCAGTTCGCGCCACTTCGCCGGCGCGGACTTGAAGCCCTCGGGTGCCTCGGCGAGCAGGTTCTGGGGCACGATCTTGGAGCGGACCGCGGCATGCGGGCAGCTCAGGACGCACTTGCCGCACTGGATGCACAGCTCCGGATCCCAGACGGGAACATCCAGGGCGATGTTGCGCTTCTCCCAGGCGGCCGTTCCCGTGGGGAAGGTGCCATCGACCGGGAGCTTGCTGACGGGGATCTGATCGCCCTGGTTGGCGATGATATCCGCGGTCACATTCTGCACGAACTCCGGCGCGCCGGCGGGAACCGCAGCGGCCAGGCCGCGGGTGCTGGTCACCTGGCCGGGCACCTTGGCCTCATAGAGGTTGGCCAGCGCCGCGTCAACCGCAGCGAAGTTCTGCTGGACGACCGCCTCGCCGCGCTTGCCGTAGGTCTTCTTGATCGCCTTCTTGATCTGCTCGATCGCCTCTTCGCGCGGGAGCACGCCGCTGAGCGCGAAGAAGCACGTCTGCATGATCGTGTTGATGCGCACGCCCATCTTCGTCTGGCGCGCCACTTCATACGCGTCGATGACGTACAGCTTCAGCTTCTTGTTGAGGATCTCTTCCTGGATCGGGCGAGGAAGGTTATCCCACGTCTCCTCCGGGCCGAAGGGGCTGTTGAGGAGCACCGTGGCGCCCTCGGCTGCGTTCTTCAGCACGGGGTAGCGCTCGACGAACCCGAACTGGTGAATCCCCACGAAGTTCGCGCTCTGCACCAGGTAGGTGCTGTGGATCGGGCGGGGACCAAAGCGCAGATGCGAAACGGTGACCGACCCGGACTTCTTGGAGTCGTACACAAAGTAACCCTGCGCGTAGTTGGGCGTCTCCTCGCCGATGATCTTGATCGAGTTCTTGTTGGCGCCGACGGTGCCGTCGGAGCCGAGGCCCCAGAAGACGGCGCGGACGACGTCATCCGACTCGGTGTGGAAGTCGGCATCCACCTCGATGCTGGTGTTGGTTACGTCATCGGTGATCCCGATGGTGAAGTGGTTCTTGGGATCGGCCTTGGCAAGCTCGTCGAGGACGGCCTTGACCATGGCCGGCGTGAACTCCTTGGAGGAGAGGCCGTAGCGGCCGCCGATGACCTTCGGGAAGGAGTTGCAGGGCATCGAGCCGTTGGCCATGCCTTCGGCGAGGGCCGTGAGCACGTCCTGATAGAGAGGCTCGCCTGCGGCGCCAGGCTCCTTCGTGCGGTCGAGGACCGCGATCGCCTTCGTTGTGGCCGGCAACGCCTTGAGGAAGTGCGCCACCGAGAAGGGGCGGAAGAGGCGGACCTTGATCAGACCGACCTTCTCGCCGCGCTCGACCAGGTGGGTGACGGCTTCCTCGGCCGTCTCGCACCCGGAGCCCATCAGGATGATCACGCGCTCGGCATCGGGCGCGCCCATGTAATCAAAGAGGTGGTAGCGGCGTCCGACCTGCGCGTAGAACTGGTCCATCACCTCTTCGACGATACCTGGGACGGCGTTGTAGAAGGGGTTGCACGCCTCGCGCGCCTGGAAGAAGACGTCCGGGTTCTGCGCGGTGCCGCGGATCACCGGATGGTCGGGCGAGAGAGCGCGGGCGCGGTGAGCGCGCACCAGATCGTCATCAATCAGCGCCCGGATGTCGTCGTCGGTGAGCTGCTCGACCTTCTGAACCTCGTGCGAGGTGCGGAAGCCGTCAAACGCGTGGAGGAAGGGGACGCGCGCGCGCAACGTGGCTGCCTGCGCGATCAGAGCAAAGTCCATCACTTCCTGCACCGAGTTGGAGAAGAGCATCGCCCAACCGGTGGCGCGGCACGCCATCACGTCGCTGTGATCGCCAAAGATAGAGAGCGCGTGCGTGGCCAGGGTGCGCGCGGTGATATGGAACACCGTCGGCGTCAGCTCTCCGGCGATCTTGTACATGTTGGGGATCATCAAGAGGAGGCCCTGGCTGGCCGTAAAGGTGGTGGTCAACGCGCCCGCCTGCAGCGAGCCATGCACGGCCCCTGCCGCGCCGCCCTCGGACTGCATCTCCTGCACCAGCGGAACCTGGCCCCAAATGTTGGTCTGCCCAGCCGCCGCCCACGCGTCGCCCAACTCTCCCATTGGCGACGAGGGCGTGATCGGGTAGATCGTCATCACCTCGTTCGTTTTGTAGGCTACGTAGGCGGCTGCTTCATTGCCGTCTATCGTTACCCGTTTACGTGCCATTTTGCGGTCGATCCTTTCTGAGATCCTGAACACCCAATGCGCCGCGCCTCTTCTCGAAAGTATCCAGAGCCGCAGGATTCACGCCTGCGCGCCAAAACGGCGTTCCTGCTGTGAATGCTTCACGAGCCGCGCGCGCGGCCGGCCCTATCCGTGCGCCCCTGGTGGCGCCCAGAGGCGCGCAACGCGCTTGTGACTTCGAGATCCCCCTGCACGATGCGGAAGCGCAAGCACGCAAGGGCCCTTCAGGGTTGCCGCGCGCAGCCCATGCCAGGGCATGGAGACCAGCCCGGCAGGCCCGGCCCCACGCCAGATCGGCCGCGCAGGCCGCTCGCGGCTCGGCCTGGCCGGCCGGCTGCCCCGTCGCGACGCAATGAGCGGCGGATTTCGGGGCGTCTCTCTGTCCGATGGCGGTCCTGGGGAGATACCACGCCCGAAGGAGGATACCATAGTTACCGCAGGAATGGTATCGGTGAAACCCCCCATCACAATCGGGCAATTCTCTTACCTTCTGCTCCCCTCCCCCGCGGCGCGCACCGCTCGCGACAGCGGTGCGAATCGGGACAACCAGCGCGCGGCGGCTGCCCTGTTCTATCCAGGAGATAGTGTACACCATCCAGGGTCCCAGGTCAACCCGGAGACCGGCGCTTGGTCCGCGCGCGGCTGTGAGCTGGCAAGGCAGCAAAGATTTGTTCGTGGCGAAAAAGAGGGCTGATTCCCGCCTTGTAATCAGGGGAGCGCTTTTCGGGCACTCGATGGAGAGGAACCCGGACGCGCGTGCCGTGCGAAGGGGGGAGGGTGATGCCTGATGCTGGAGGAGTGCCTGAACGACTTTGACCACTTCTGCCGGGATGCGCTGGGCCGGACGCTCCGCCCGTACCAGATGGCGCCGGCGCGGGCGGTCCTGAGTTCAGTGTTGGGGCGCGAGGGGCGCACGATCGCCATCCTCATGGCTCGCCAGGCCGGGAAGAACGAGCTGCTTGCCTGTCTGGCGCTCTGGATGCTCCTTCGCCTGCCGGGCATTCAGGTCGGGCTCTACGCGCCGACCCTCCCTCAAGCGGTGGATATCGGGATGCGTCGGGTGAAACGCCACTACCGGCGGATGGTGACGAAGCTGGCGCGTGCGTCCGGCGGCAGGGCGCGCCGCCGCAAGCCAGGGGAGGCGGATCCACCACTCGCCCTCGATCTGCCGTTGGGGGTGCTCCTCGTGCCCAAGCCGGAGGTGGATCGGCAGGATTTCCTCGAGTTTCCTCCCCCGGAGAAGCCGTTCGGACCGTTCGCGGGGCGCGAAGGCGGCTCGATGATCGGCGCGCACTCGGGCGAGAAGGACGCCGAGAAGGAAGGCTACACCTGGGACCTGATCCTCTATGACGAGGCCCAGGATCTCGACCGCGCGGTGATCGATGAGGAGATCTCGCCGATGGGCTCGTCCACCAGCGCCACGGAGGTGTTCATCGGCACGCCCTACCGGATCGACTGCAAGTTCTACGATGTGATCCAGGCGATCAAGGACGGCACGCTCCCGGGCGAGTGCTTCGAGTATAGCTATGAAGCTGTGATCCCGCACGTTCCGGAATATGGGCGGTTCGTGGAGAAGAAGGCGCGCGAGCTCGGGCGCGATTCGATCGCCTTCCGGACGCAGTATGGCCTGGAATGGGTGCATGGCCTCGGCCTCTTCTTTGAATTCGACCTCTTCCGCACGCTGGCGCGCGAAGAGGAGGAGTTCCTCTCTTGTATGCCCTCGGGCGCCGGCCAGGGAACCGGGCCCTCCCCCGCCTCGTTTGCCGTGGGGATCGACCTGGCGGGCGACGACCCGGGCCGGACCGGGCGCACCGATTACACCGCGATCGCGGTGTTGCGCCGCGACGGCGACGCCTGGACATTGATGGACCTGCACCAGTGGCGCGGTAAAGAGTGGGAGCGCCAGTTTCACGACATTTCGCGGATCCTCCGGAGCCTGCCCGGGCGCGTGCAGGCGACGATTGATGCGACGGGGATGGGCGATCCCTTCAGCGACCGGCTTCAGAAGGCGCTGGCGGGGCGCCCGATCTCCATCGAGCGGTTGAAGCTGACGGCGGCGAGCAAGTCCGAGGTGGGCCTCTACGCCGAGCAGGAGATCGCCGGCGAGCGCGTCTTCTACGCCGCCGGGCCGCGCACGCGCGAGTCGGGCAAGCTGGATGAATTCTTGCGCCAGGTGCGCTGGCTGGTGCGCGAGCACCTGCGCGACAAGGCGGTGCGCTGGTACGTGAGCGAGGAGAAGGGGCACGACGACCTGGTGTGCGCCTTCTTCCTGGCGATCTGGGCCGCGCGCCGGTCCCCGGTCCGCCGGACCCCGCTCGCCGAGATCGCGACGGTGGACGCCATCCGGTATGGATAGCGCCTGCCGGCCCGCCCACGGAAAGGAGTCTGTGATGCGGTTCTACCCGCCGCTCGGGCCGTTGGGCCTCGGACAGCGGATCAACGCCACACTGCACGGGCGCAGCCGCTTCCGGCCCGCGGATGTGCCCGGGCACAACGTTTTCAACGGCTTCACCCGGCCGGGATGGGGCGACGCAATCGACCTTTTCTGCTCGGGTGGCACGGCGGTTTACGCCGCCGAGGAGTGCCGCCAGGTGCTCCACCGGCATGATGCCTCGCGGCTGGAGGTGATCTACCTGCAGGGATCGCGCCTGCTGCTGGTGATGGCGCACGTGGATGCCGCCCGCGCCGGCACCGGACATCGGTATCGCGCCGGGGAGATCGTGGCCCGGGTGCGCTCTGACTTGCGCGACCCGCACCTCCACCTGGAGGTGGCCTGCGGGCAGCGCGGACAGGAGAAGCCACTGGCCGGCCGGACGCCCAGGGAGCTCCTGACGCAACTGCGCGAGCTGTTCCTGCCCGCGCCCGCGCGCGTCGTCGACGTGGTGACCGGAGATGTGCTCGGGGAGGTCTTCTCGCTGGACGAGATTCCCCGTGCCTTCCCGGGGTGCGCCGTGGTGCCCGGGGGCGATCACCGCGCCGACCAGGGCAAGGTGTATGTGAGCAGGAGGTAGCGATGAGCCTGATCGACCAGGTGACCCGGGTTTTCCAGCGGGGCCGCCGGGAACGGCGAACGACCGCCTCGGGCCTGGAGGACGCGACGAGCCTGCCTCTGGGGATGGCGCCGGAGATTAGCGGGAATGGCAACCGGCTGGCCGCCTACGCGGAGGTCGAGCGCCTGGACGCGGAGTGCGCCGAGGCGTCGGCGGCGCTGGACACGATCGCCTCGCTGATCAGCGCGGCGCCAGAGGGCGAGGAGATCCCCTTCCGCGTGGAGTGGGAAGGAAACCCGCCCGCCGAAGCGCGCGAGGCGGTTGAGGGGGTGATCCGGCGCGCGCGCCTGGGACCGAAGACGTTTGCTTTCGCGCGCGACGCGGCGAAGTATGGCGACAACTTCCTCGAAGTGATCCTGAACGACGCGCTGGAGGTAGAGCGGCTGAAGCACCTGCCGGCCCGGCAGATCTACCGCGAGGAGGGGGCTCACGGCGAGCTGCTCGATCCGGCGTTCACACAACGCCTCTATCCTGGGGGCACGCCCGTGGTCTCCTTCCGGCCCTGGCAGGTGGTGCACCTGCGCTGGGGCCATCGGGGGGAGGAGCGGTATGGCCGGTCGCACCTGGCGGTGGCGTGCGCGATCTGGAAGCGCCTCCATCCCCTGGAGGAATCGATGCGGATTGCCCGGCTGGAGCGCGGCTACGACAAGCTGGTCCACTACGTCGAGATCCCGGTGGAAGCGAGCCTGGAGGAAGCCCAGAAGCGCCTGGACGACTATCGCCGACGGATGGGCTCGCGCGTGGTGTTCAACCCCGAAACCGGGGGCTACGAACTTCAACGGCAGACGCCCGGCGTGCGCACCGATTTCTACGTGCCGGTGAGCCGCAGCGAGAACGGCGCGATCACCGGGGGCGATATCAAGCTCCTCACGGCAGACAACGCCCAGCTCGCGCATATCGACGACGTGCGCTACCTGCACCGTCAGCTGCTGTGCGCTCTGCGCGTGCCCGCGGCGTTTCTGGGGTTCGAGGAGGACGTGAACGCGCGCGCGACGCTCGCCGAGCAGCACGCCGAGTTCGCGCGAACGATCCGGCGCGGGCAGGCGGTTCTGTCGGCTGGCTACCGGCAGGTGTTCGACCTGCAGCTCGCGCTCAAGGGGTTCGATCCGGCGGGCCTCTCCTACCGGATCATCTGGCCGGATGCGCGCCCGGAAGAGGCGCGCGCCTCGGCGGAGGCCGCCTACTACCGCGCCCGGGCGGAGAGGATCTCTCCCGGGTAGAGTGGGCTGCCTGCTCAGGCGCCGGCCATCCGCTGGAGGATCGCCAGCGTTTCGCCTATCTCGCGCGCCATCTCGCGCCCGGTGGCGAGTGAGGCGTCCCATCCGGACGCCGGCTCGGCGCGGCCGGCGATCCTCCGGCGCGCCTCTTCCTTCCAGGAGTCGTAACGCGCCCGGGTGTTGGGGGGCACCTCGCGCTCCTCGAACGCGATGGCGGTGCCCTGCAACTCGCGTCCCTCCTGGATTAGCTCCTCAATGCGCAGGTAGGTGTGCATTCGCCTCTGCCCTCCCCGATTGCATTATAGCCCCGGGCCCAGGGTGGGTCAAGCCATCGCGCGGTGATTTACCGCCGCGCACACGCCGTGGGGGGGCGGTTTCGGATTTGGAAAGGAGGTGGCTTCATGAAGGTGTTGGTCGAGCAGATTGAGCCCCGGCTGGAGGTGCTGGAGGATGCCGCGGGAGGCGAGCGCGGCTTCCGCATCCGGGGCACTGCGCTGATGGGGGGCGGGGTGTCGCGCAACGGGCGCTACTACCCGCCCGAGGTGGTGGCCGCCGCCGCGGGCAAGACGCCGCTCCCGATCACGCTCTATGCCCGGCATCGGGATGCCGTCGAGGGCACGGGCCTTCCCGTGGGCCGGGTGGACCGGCTCTACCTGGACGGCCCGGCGTTGAAGTATGAGGCGACGCTCGCGCCCACGCGCCTCGGGCGCGACCTGCGCGCGCTGATCGAGGGCGGCTTCATCGCCGGCGCGAGCATTCGTGCTTACCCCTATGCCAGCCATCGCGCGCGCCTGGGCGACCGGGATGTGGAGTGGATCGACGCGCTTACTTTGAGGGGGATCGACTTCACCGACGATCCGGGCGTGCCCGAGGCCGCGGGCTTCGAGATCCTGGAAGAGGCCGCCACGGGCGCGCTACTTCCGAATGCCCAGGCGGCCACGATGCTGCCCGAGGAGGAGAGGATGAACCTGGAAGCGTTGGACCTGGAGACGTTGCGCGCGCGACGCCCCGACCTGGTGGACGCGGCGCGCGCGGAGGATCGGGCCCTCCTGGAGGAGACCTGCCGCGTGCTGGGTCTGGCCGGGCCGGAACGGCTGCCGGAGGTGGTGGCCGAGCTCGCGCGGTTGCGCAACCATCGCGAGATTGCCGCCCTGGCCGACGCGGAGCTCGAGGGCGACCCGCTTCGCGACGTGATCAAGGCGCGCCTGCTGGAGGAGTGCCCCACGTTGGAGTCGGCGCGAGAGCGCCTACAGCGCGAGCGCACCTACGCGGCCCGGCTGCGCCAGGCGGTGCTTGCCTCGGGCCTTGTGGGCGCCGGCGGGCGCGCGCCGGCGGGCGCCGGGCTGGTGGAAAACCCGGAGGGCGCCGCGGTCTCGCCGGATCAGGTGCGAATCCGCCGGCTGGCCGGGGTGGCGGTGGAGGGGTGACCGCCTGGCACGGCGGGTGACACGCACGGAAAGGAGCTACGAATGAACGCGCTCACTGAAGAGCAACGGCGCGTGGACGCGCTGGTGAACAAGCACGCCTGGATCCTGGAAGGAATTCAGGAGGAGCGCCTGCGCCGGTCGCTCGCCCAGCTGCTGGAGAACCAGGAGGCCTACACGCGCGGCCTGCTGGAGGATACGACCACGGCGGATCTCGCGATGCCGCAGGCCTACTCCGTGGCGCTCATCCGGAAGGTCTATCCCGCGCTCGTGGCCTACCGGCTGGCGAGCATCCAGCCGCTGCGCGGCCCGAACGGGAAGATCTTCTACCTGGATCACGTGAGGGAGCCGGTGACCACTTTCCTCACCGCGCAGGCGGAGAGCGGCCAGGACGTGATCGAGGTGGACAGCGCCTACGGCTTGAAGCCGGGCGACCTCGTGACAATCGGCAAGGGTGACACCGCCGAAAGCCGGGTGATCGAGGCGGTGGTCCATAAGACGGTGACTCTCGCGGAAGATCTGGAAAACACGCATCCCAAGAACACGCCGGTGAGCTGCGCCTACTCCACGGCCAAGACCACCGAGGGCGGCGCCGTGGCCCGTGCCCGGCTCTCGCTCACCAGCATGGATGTTTCAGCCGAGAAGTACGCGCTGGCGGTGGCGTGGACCACGGAGGCGATGGAGGACCTGCGCGCGACGCACAACCTGGATGCCGAAGCCGAGTTGATCGACGCGGTGGCGGGCGAGATCGTGCGCGAGATCGACCGGGCCGTGCTCGCCGACATGCTTGCCAACGCCGGCGCCGGCGCCGTGCCCTGGAGTGCCACCAAGCCTGAGGGCTTCACCGAGACGGAGTGGCGGCGCACGCTCTACGACGCGATCGTGGACGCGAACAACGCCATCTTCAAGCGCCGCTACCGGAGCGCCGACTTCCTGGTGGCCGATCCCGATACGGTGGGCCGGCTGGAGAAGCTGGAAGAGTTCCATCTGAGCACGGAGGCCCAGCCGTCCATCGGCGTGCAGCTGGTGGGCCGGCTCAACAACCGCTGGGAAGTGTATAAGACGGCGGACTTTCCCCCGAATCAGATCCTGGTGGGGATCAAGGGCGATGGCTACGTCTACGCGCCCTACGTGCCCCTCACCCTGACGCCTCCCCACTACGACGCCGCCACGGACACCTGGACGCGCGCTCTGCGCACGCGGGCTGCCCGGCAAATCACGGTGCCGGAGGCCTACGCCGTCGTCACGATCCTTCCCGAAGCGGCGGGCACGTGAGAGGAGCGAGGCGCATGCGGCCAGACAGAACGCAACAGGCCTACTACAAGCCGGGCGCTCCTGTGCTCCATCGCGCGGGAGTGACAGCCGCGGATGCCGCGGACCCGGTCTCTCCCGATGGGGCGATCTCGAGCGCGGGTTACCAGCGGGTGCGGTTTGACCTGGACACCACCGGCTCGGTGGCGCTGGCGGCGCTGCGGGTGCGGGTGCTTTTCTGGAACCCGCTGGCCGGGTGCTTCTTCCACGGCGACGACCGCGAGATGACCGGAGACGAGCTCCTGGCCAGCCCGAGGTTCTCGCTCGACGTGGAGACTCGCGGTGCGCCGGCTGTCTTCCTGAAGGTGGTCTCTGCCGAGGCGGAGGAGCTCGCCCTCGACGTCTACGCGATGCCGTGGTGAGAGGTCCGGGGCTCCCGGGGGCCTTCTCCGGAGGCCCCCGGGCGGGCGAGAGGAGGTTGAGATGATCCGACTTGCCGGCGCGGCGCGCGAGGCCATGCGGGGCGTGGTGGCCGGCTGGGTCCGCCGGGTTTTCGCGCGCGATGCCGCCCCTGCGCTGGAGGTGCGCCAGGATGGAAGCGGCGACCAGCTGGTGATCCGGCGCGGCGACGAGACGCTCGTGCGGGTGACGGCAGAAGGGGGGATCGCCGGGCCGGTGCGCCTGGTGCCCCAGGCCGAGCCGGAGGCTGCCGAGGAAGGGTACGCTTACTATGACCGCGCCGAAAAGCGTCTCCGATGGCATGATGGCACGGCCTGGCGGGGAAGTGCCGCGGCGGGCGCCAACGCCGATATCACCTCGCTCTCCGGGCTGGTCACGCCGCTCGACGTGGCGCAAGGTGGCACAGGAGCGAGCACGGTGGCCGGGGCGCGCGCGAAGCTGGGGATTGGCCGCGGGGTGTTTCACGCCCTGGGCCGGCCAGTGGGATGCGACGTGGCCGCGAGCGACCCTGACCTGCGCGCGTTCTATGGGGGCTTCACCGACGGCGTCTATGGCTATCTGGTGCCGTTCGGAGTGGGCGAGGCGCGCTCGGGAAAGGTGGCGCGCCTGGACCTGCGCGACTTCGGAAGCGTGACGAGCCTGGATCTGACGACTGCGGTGCGAAAGCTCGCGTTTACCGCGGGAAAGGATGCCGGCATCCGACGCGGCGAGACCATCACCGGCGCGATAAGCGGCGCGACCGCGACCGTGGCGGGTGTCGCGGTGACGAGCGGGAGCTGGGCCACGGGAGACGCGGCCGGAGACCTCTACCTGCGCGACCAAACGGGGAGCTTCGTCGCGGAGAGCCTGAACGTGGGGAGCGCCACGGGGATTGCCGCGGTGACGGGCGGCTCCGGACCGTCTGATTTGACCGGGTTCCTCGGCGGGTTCACGGACGGGCGCTACGGCTACCTGGTGCCCCAAAGCAACTCCGGCGGACTTCATGGCCGGGCAGCGCGCATTGACCTGGCGGACTTCGCCAGCGTCGAGGTGATCCCCCTGGATACGCTGCCGGGGGAGCCGAAGGGCTTCGGAGGCGGCTTCACGGATGGAGCGTATGCCTACTTTGTGCCCACCTTCACGGGTCGACTCGCGCGCGTGAACCTGGTGGATCTCGATGAGATGGAAGCGCTCGATCTGACGGCGCTCGACGGCGACCTGACCGGCTTCGTGGGCGGGTTTACGGACGGTCGCTACGGATACCTGGTGCCGTGGGATCATGGGGCGCGATCGGGCAAACTGGTCCGCGTGGACCTCACCGACTTCGCGAGCGTGGCGGTGCTCAACGTGGCCGCGTTCTGCCCAGAGTTGAAGGGGTTCATCGGCGGCTTCACGGATGGTCGCTACGCCTACCTGGTGCCCTATGATAACGGGCAGAGGTTCGGCAAGGTGGTCCGGGTGGATCTCGCCGACTTCTCCAGCATCGCGGTGCTCGACCTGGAGGCGGTGGATCCGGATCTCAAGGGGTTCTACGGCGGCTTCACGGATGGCCGCTACGGCTACTTCGTGCCGAACGCCGGGACGGTGGCAAAGCTGGCGCGAGTGGATCTGGAGGACTTCAGCACGGTATCGGTCTGCGACCTGACCGCAGTGCATCCCCAGATGCGCGGCTACTGCGGCGGCTACGTGAGTGGCGGCCATGCCTATCTGGTGCCCTCGTTCACCGCCATGGTGGCCCGCCTGCAGCTGGGCTTTGGAGGAGGGCTATGAGCGCGCACCGGGTACGCATCGTCAACGGCAAGATTGCCGAGGTGAACACCGGGTCGCCGGAGTGCGTGGTGCCACTGCCGGCGCAGTATCTGGGCCGGCGGCTGGACAGCCTCCTTTACCGGGATGGGGAGTGGAGCGACGACCCGGAATACAAGGAGCCAAGCCGGCCGCCGGCGCCCGCGGGCGTGCCGCCGGCATGAGCCAGGTGAAAGCCGGGCCGGCATCCCGGCGGAAGGAGGAGCGCAATGACACGAGCGGAATGGGTGGCGGCGCTGAACACGCGGCTGAAGGATAGCGAGAACCAGCTGTTCACGCCGGAGGAGAAGGAAGCGCACATCGAGGCCGCGGTGCAGGAGTATAGCCGTCGCCGACCCCGCTTCTTCACCGCGGAGATCATCACAGGGGCGGGACGGCAGTGCTATCCCCTGCCGGAGGGCGCGCTGTGGGTGGCCGGCGTGGTGCTGCCGGCGCCCTCCGGCGCCCCGGAGGATGGATGCTGGCAGCGCGGCTGGATGGATGACGGGGGATCGCTGTGGCTCTTCCCCGCTCCGGAGGCGGATGGGCTGCCGGTCCGGGTGACCTGCGCGGGCGCGTGGGCGCCCGAGGAGGTGCCCGCCGGAGAGACGGAACTGGTGCTTCTCGCCGCGCACGCGCGCTGTTGCGAGGTGCTGGCGACGGAAACCGCGCGCGCCTTCGTCTTCTGGGTGGGCGACGAGAAGTTCGATAAGAGCGAGGTGAGCGCGCATTATCGGGAGCTGGCGCAGGCGCTTCGCGCCGAGCTGCGCCGGAAACTCGCGCGCCACTAGCCCGCATTATTCATCAGAATAATGAAAAGAAGTCTCTCTGCCAAGCGTGGCGCGGGTTCGTGGGCACAGCCCCGAAAACACTCTGGCCCCGGGCGCTTGTGGCGGCAACGACGTGCTACCAGGCAAGAGTCTTCTTTTGAAGTATTCTGGTGAATACTTCGGGCTAGGCGCCGGAGGGATGAGCGATGCTGAAGCAAGCGGACCTGGACGAGGCCGTCGCCACAGTCATGGCTATGCGCGAGGCGGTGGGCGAGCCGGTGACGTTGCGCCACTATGAGGGCTATGGGGGCGATCCCCCAGAGCCTGCCTATACCGAGACGGCGATCCGCGCGCGCTTTACGCCGGTGCCGCCCGGGCTCATCTCGTCCGGGCTCTACATGAAAAACGACCTGCAGCTCATTACCAGTGTGCCGGTTGTGCCTGGCGATCTGATCGACCGCTTCGGCGAGACCTACGAAGTGCTGGATGCTCCCTTCGTGCGCCGGCTGACGGACCGCGTGATCGCCTACGAGACCAAGGTGAGGAAGAGGTGAGGAGAGGGATGGACGCGATCACCTTCATCAAGGAGACCGGGTTCCCGGCAGGGGCTTTCGTGATGCTCTACGCTCTCTTTCGCACGACGCTTGCCGAGAACACGCGCGCCCTTCAGGAGTTGTCCCACGTCATCCGTGAGGTGAGAGGCCTGCTCCTGCGCCTGAACGGCGCAACGAAGTGACCTGGAAAGGAGTGTCGCATGGAATGGCAGAGTCTGGTGGGGTGGCTGGTGGCGGCCGCGACGGCGCTGTGGGCGTTGGTCCGGCGCAACCGGGCCGCCATCGCGCTGCACGCCGCGGAGGCCGTGGCGTTTGCTGAGAAGTACTACTGGGGCGCGCCCGACGAGGCACTCGAGCGCGAAGCGTTGCGCTACTTTGAGGAGTTCTGGCCTTCGGTGCCGGCTCCGCTGGTGCGTGCCGCTGTGCGCGAGATATGCCGCCGCCGGAAGACGCGCGCTCACGGCCTGGTGCCCGATCAGAAGCCTGCGTGAGCGGCGGAGGCCCCCGTTTGGGGGATGGGAGATCTCGCGTGAGGTTCAGCCCCAGGGCGCGGAAACCCTGGGGCCGGGCCCCTGAGATTCCGACATAAGGAATCCGAAGCTACGGAGGCGGCGCGCAACCCGGCGCGCGGCGATAGATCACCGCGCTGCTTGCGAGCGAAGCCCTGCCGGGCTGGGTTGGGGATACTCCCAGATGTCTCAAAACGGCGGTGGCTGGGAGGAGAAGCCCCGAAGGGCTTTGCCGGAAAGCAGCGCGGAGCTTCGAGCTCCGCGCGTGCGGGCGGCCTTCCCCTTGTGTCGGAATCCCAGGCTGCGCCCTGCGGCGGTTGAGGCATTGCCTGGCGTACGGTATAATGGCGCCAGGGCCAGCGCGCGAGCGAACGCGGTGGCATCTATCCAGGGCAAGAGAGGAGTGTGGCCGTGCGAGTGTACCGGTTGGACCTGACGGTGCCCGACGAGGCGGTGGATGAGAATGCGCACGTCAACAACGTAGAGTATATCCGCTGGATGGAGGAGGCGGCGCGTGCCCACGCGGCGCATCAGGGAAGCACGGCGGCCGCTCAGGCCATCGGCGCCACGTGGTACGCGCGCGCGATCCGGGTGGAGTACTTGCGACCCGCCTTTGCCGGCGAGCACCTGGCCATCCTCACCTGGGTGGCCGACTTTCACAAGGTGCGCTCGCTGCGCCGCTATCGCATCTTTCGGGTTACCGATGGCGTCCTCCTCGCCGAAGGCGAGACGGATTGGGTCTTCGTCGATGCCGCGACCGGACGCCCGCGGTCGATTCCGCCTGAGGTGACGCGCCTCTTCGAGGTGGTTCCAGAGGATGAGGCTCCCCAGAGTCTGGCCGGCGTGGCGCCAGCACGCTCTCTCTGAACTCGTTGCCGCATACCCCTTTTCGTATGGGAACGGTGCACCGTGCGCGAGGAAGGCATTGCCCGGCCGGATGTCGAAGCGGGTTCCCAACAGGCGGTAGATAGGTGGGCCGTCCGAAGGAGGGAGCGATGAGACGAGTTGTCGGTGCGTTGCTGCTGTGCCTGTTCTGGGGCTCCGCCGCGTGGGGCCTCGACGTGGTCCGGGACGGGAAGCCGGTCGCGCGGATCGTGGTGCCGGATGAGGCCGACAGCTACAC
>JAAZEM010000157.1 GCA_012512265.1 Armatimonadota bacterium
AACAACATTGTGGGCCGCGTGATCGTCCCATTAGTAGCAAAGGAGTTCGCGCGAGACCGGAAGGAGCGGGCAGCCCGGGTCAAAACGTTGGCGGGCGTGATCCGCAGCACGGGCAACTATCTGCTCACCTTCATCATCGGTCTGATGGCGCTCAACGCGTTTGGGGTGGACACGACCCCGGTGCTGGCCAGCGCCGGCGTGATTGGCCTCGCCGTCGGCTTCGGATCTCAAAAACTGGTGCGCGATGTGACCACCGGCTTCCTGCTCCTGGCAGAGAACCAGTTGGACGTGGGCGACTATGTCACCATCAGTGGCGTCTCGGGGGTAGTCGAGGAGATTGGAATGCGCACGACGCGCATCCGGGATGACACGGGGAAGGTCTACATCTTCTCGAACGGCGACATATCGATGGTCTGCAACCATTCGATGGGCCCGGTGAACCTTTTCCTCGATCTGCCGGTTCCGGCGTCACAGGATCTCGGCCAGTTGCGCGCCGCCGTCGACGCGGTGGGCGAGCGCCTGGAGCGCGAGTTGGGCGAAAGCCTGTTGGAGCGGCCCCATGTGGATGGATTGACCGCCATCACAGGCGCCCAGATGACAGTGCGCATCCGCTATCGGGCGGTGGCCCCCTATCAGGAGCGGGTACAGATGCGCCTGCGCGAGGAGATCCGCGATGAGTTCGCCCAGCGGGAGATCAAACTGGTGTAGCCCTTTCGCCGGGGAGGAGCGATGCGCGGCCAGCAGGCGCATTGGCTTGCCCGGCCCCGAACCCGCTCGCGGGAGAAGGCAGGGAAGAAGATGATCTGCACGCAGTGCGGCAAAGAGAACCCCGAGGACGCGCGCTTCTGCGCCTACTGCGGAGGGATCCCGGCCGCGCGCTCCGTGCCGCCTTCTCCGGCACCCCGCGCGTCGCGCCTGCCGATTATCGCCGCCGCGGTAGCTGTCGTCCTCGCGGGCGCGCTCGCCGTGGCTGCTGCCATCCTCTGGAGAGTACCCCGCTCACTCCTGACCGGGCGTTCCCCAGAGCGTTCCACGCAGGCCGCGGCGGTACGCCCGGGCGATGTCCCTGGCGCGCCCGGATCGCTGCCCCCCCTTCCCGGCTCGTGGGATCGCGGCAATCCGCCGGCCGGCGCGCGAGACGTTCAAGGCGCGTCACCCGGCGCGCCCATGCCTGGGGTGACGGCCAGCCATCCGTCCGCGTCTCCGGGGCCCCCGCCGGGCCAAGTCGCTGCGAACGCTCCGGCGGGCGGGATCACCACCGGGGTTCCCAGGAGCGCCCCGGGCACCGCGGTAACTGGCGCGCAGGTTCCCGGCAGCCAGGGTCCTGGGGGCGCCGCCGTGACGGCGGGCACCCCCGGCTCATTGCCCCCTGGAGCGAGCGTGACCGCGGGTACGCCGGGCAACGTGCCATCAGGCCGATCTGTGGCTGCTGGAACTCCGGGAAATCAGCCATCGGCGCCCGCAGTCACCGCGCATCCACCCTCCTCTGCCCCGAGCGCCCCGCCGGTGACCGGCGGCCGATCCGGCGAGGTCCCCCCCGCGCCCTCGCTTCACGCGGGTCAGCCAGGCAATCTTCCTGCCGGGCGCTCTGTCACCGGCAGAGAGCCGGGAGAGACCCCGAAAAGCCCCAGTGTCACATCGAGCAACGGGGGCCAGGTTCCGACTGGCCCCTCCGTGCAGGGCAACCGGCCGCCAGCCTCGACGCCACCGCGCGCTACGGCGCCGCGAGGGCCGGACCCGCGAGAGCGGAACCTGGTCGCCGAGTATCTGCGCCGGCTGGAGCTCATCCAGGCGCGCGACAACCAGCTCAACCAGCAGATCGGGGACCTGGGCGGCGGCTGGTTGGGCGACGCGTACACGTTGGGGGGCTTGCAGGACCCGGCGGAGTTCATCCTCCGATATGCCCGCATCACCCAGGGCATGGGTCAGGTGGCTGCGGCGAAGCAGAACCTCGGCAACCAATTCCTGAACTCATGCGGCCCGATCGCGCGCGCCTGCCCGCCAGTTCAGAACCTGCACAACTGGTATATCCGCTACTTCCAGGAGTGGGTGCAGGCGACGCAGACGCTTCATGGCGCCCTGCGAACCCGCAACCTGGGCCTGGCGATGCAGGTCGAGTCACAGCTCTCACGCGTGCGAAACACCAAGCACCAGTGCGACCATGAGGAGGACCGGGTGCGCGACCGTTACGACATCCCCCACAGCCCCTTCGGTCCGCGATAGCAGCCCCTACCCTTTGACCACCGCGAGGGGCACCAGGCGCGCCACGGGGCGGGCGAGGCCAGTAGCTTCCACGACGCGGATGACCGCATCCACATCCTTATAGGCGAACGGTGCCTCCTCGGCCAGGCCGGAGTAGCTCTTCGTGCGTGCCAGAACCCCCTGCTCCTCGAGTTGCTGGCGCAGCTCCTGACCCTGCACCCGCTTCTTTGCCTGGGCGCGGCTCATCACGCGCCCGGCGCCGTGGGCGCACGTGCCAAACGTCTCGCGCTCGGCCTTCTCGGTGCCAACGAGGAGGTAAGAGGCGCTGCCCATGCTCCCCGGGATGAGGAGCGGCTTCCCCGGCTCCGTGCGCGCGGCGCCCTTGCGATGGACCACCAGCTCTTTACCCTCGTGCTGGAAGAGCGTGGCGACGTTATGCCCCACTTCCCAGATCGTCCGGACCTCACGGTCCTTCACAACGCCGGCCATGGCGCGGTCCCAGGCTTCGCGAACCGAGTGGGAAAGCACCTGGCGGTTGGCAAAGGCGAAGTTCGTGGCGGCGCGCATCGCGTGGTAGTACGCCTGCCCCTCGGGCGACTGATACGGCACGCACGCCAGCTCCTGGTCGGGAATCTGAATCCCATACTGGGGCATGGCCCGGCGGCAGATGTTCACGTAATCGGTACACGTCTGGTGGCCGAGGCCGCGCGACCCGCTGTGGATCATGAAGCACAGCTGGTCCTCGAACACCCCCATGCGCTCTGCTTCGTCTGGATTCAGGATCCGCTCTACGCGCTGCACTTCGACGAAGTGGTTTCCCGACCCAAGCGTGCCCAGTTCGTCACGCCCGCGCTGACGCGCTTTATCAGTGATGGCCTCCGCCTGCGCATCGCGTGCTGAGCCACCTTCTTCGATTCGTGCCAGGTCCTCCTTCTCGCCATAGCCCCTCTTCACCGCCCAAGCAGCGCCCTGCTCGAGAACGGCGGCCATGTCTCCCTCGCTCAGGTGGATCGGGCCTCGCCCCCCCACGCCGGACGGAATGTGCGTGAAGAGCAGATCGACAAGCGTCGAGATGCGCTTTCGCACGGCCCTCGCCTCCGTCGTGGTGGCCAGAAGGCGCACCCCGCAGTTGATGTCGTAGCCGGTGACCCCCGGCGAGATGATGCCATCGTCGGCGCGTGTCGCCACCACTCCACCCACCGGACAGCCGTAGCCCTGATGGATATCGGGCATGGCGATGACGTACTTCTCCACACCCGGTAGCGTCGCCGTGTTGATCAGCTGCTCCAGCGACCTGTCGCTGAAAATCTTCTTCATCAACTCTGGGCTCGCGTAGACGCGCGCCGGCACCCGCATATCGGCGCGAAACTCCCGGGGTATCTCGTAGACGTAGCGCTCGATCTCTTTCAGGTCCTGCTGCGTGATCATATCCTCCCTCCAGGCCACACTGCCCATTATACCGGGTAAACCCCTATCGCGCAAGACACCGGCGAGTAAGCCGGACGCTCCTGCAGGAAGGCCGCGTCGGGGCGGGGAATCGTAGAGGAAAGTGCCATCGATAGCTGGAGAGGAGTGACCCAATGCCGGCTAATCTCACTCCTGCATACCGGGAGGCAGAGGAGCGCTTCCGGCAGGCCACCACCCCCGAGGAGAAGATCGAGTGCCTGGAGGAGATGCTTGCCGTCATCCCCAAGCACAAGGGCACCGAAAAACTCCAGGCGGATATCAAGCGACGGCTCTCCAAGCTCCGCCAGGAAACCATGTCCGGCCGCGGTCCAGCCCGGCGCGAGACGGCGTTCCGTGTCGAGAAGGAAGGAGCCGGGCAGATCGCGCTGGTTGGACCGCCAAACAGTGGGAAATCAAGCCTGCTCGCCGCGCTTACCAATGCTCAGCCGGCCATTGGCGACTACCCCTTCACCACGCAGGCTCCCACTCCGGGTATGATGGCCTACGAGAACGTTCAGATCCAGCTGGTCGATCTCCCACCCGTCACTCCCGACTACCTGGATCCCGGGCTCCCGGGGCTTCTGCGCCGCTCGGATGCCCTCTTTCTAGTGGCGGATCTAGCGAGCGATGACCTCCTGGGTGAGACGCAAGCTGTTCTGGAGCGACTGGAGCAAGCCAAGGTATTCCTCGTGGCGGAGGTGCCGGAGGATGCCGATCCGCGCCTGGCCTATCAGCGCACGCTCCTGGTCGCCAACAAGCGCGACGCTCCGGAGGCCGGGGAGCGCCTGGCACTCCTTAGTGAGTTCTTCCTTCCGGCGCGGCTTCACATCCTGGCCGTCTCGGCACGCACCGGGGAAGGCCTGGAAGAGCTGCGTCAGGCTGCATGGCGCCTGCTCGACGTCATCCGCGTCTATGGGAAGCCGGCGGGCCAGAAGCCGGATATGGAGAAGCCGTTCGCGCTCCCGCGAGGAAGCACCGTCCTCGATTTCGCCGCCGCGGTCCATCGCGACCTGCCTGCCAAGCTCAAGAGCGCGCGAATCTGGGGGCCCTCCGCGCGCTTTCCCGGGCAAAGCGTCGAGCGAGACCACACGCTCGCGGATACCGACGTGGTCGAGTTGCATACCTGAGAGCCGGCCATTCTCGGGAGTTCACGATAACGCGTGCAAGCACGTAACTGCGTGCGCCCTCCGGTGAACAGGTTTCCCTGTGCGCCCGGCCCGCTCCCATCCACACCCTGGCCCAGGCGCCTTCTCTCTTGGGGGAACCGAACGCCCCTGCGATTGAGGCATCGCCTTCTGGAAAGACGCGGCAGGATTCCGGGCGGGCGAGCCCGAAGGACTCCTCGGCAAAGGGGGTACACGAGCATCTTCCCGAATTACCATCTACACACCGAGCATTCATACTGCTGTGAGGATATTACCACCGAGAGGATCGCGGAGTTCGCGGCTTCGTGGCCATATCCGCTCGCGGTCACTGACCACAGCGCCCACTTCGTTTTCGCGCCTGAGATGCGCGGCAAGTTTGATAGCGACCTCGCCGCATCGGTCTTCACCGAAGACCGGGAGGGCGCACGCGAGCGCACCTTGCGCTACCTCGACCGGATGCGGACTCGCCTTGGCGATCAGGTGCTCCTGAGTACCGAGCTGGACGTGCTCCCGGATGGCCGTCCCGTCTTCCCCGAGGATCTGCTCCCCCACCTCGATTTGATCGTGGGCGCGGTTCATGCGCTCGCGGCGTGCCGGCATGGGGAATCGGAAGATGCCATTCGACGAGAGTGGCAGGCCCAGAATCGGGCGCTGATCGCCGTCGGCGCTCACATCATCGCGCATCCATTCCGATACCTGATCCAGCGGCGCTTCCCGGTGACCGAGGATGATGTCCACTGGATCGTCGCGGAGGCCCGCGCAAGCGGTGTCGCCCTGGAGCTGAACTCGCACTACGTGATCCGGAACCTCGACGATCTCATGATTCGCGCTTGCCTTGCCGAGGGCGTGCCGATCGCCATCGGCACCGACGCACACCGCTGGACTGAGATAGCGGATTTCACGTATCATGCGGAGGTGCTATCCGACCACGGGCTCCGCACGCAGGAAGAGCGGGCAGACCGCCTCTATGTGGCCCAGGTAGCTCGTCGGATCGAGGGAGCACCTGGAGCAGGAAACAGGCGAGATGAACGATCTCGAACCCACGTCGCCAACGCGACATCCCGCCCCTGAAGGTGATGCCGTCGCGGTAAGGCATCCCGCGGATACCCCGCCGGAGCTGGCTTTCCTTGCCCGCGCCATCACCGAGCTCTCCCTGCTGCCCCTGAAGGCCGATGTGTACCGCCGCATCGGCGAACTGGTGCGCGAGGCGATCGGGAATGCCGTGGTGGCGGTCCAGAGCTACGACGAGGCAGATGGCAAGCTCACGATGCGCGCGCTGGTGGGCGTTGAGGGCCTGCTCGATGGCTTCCTGAGCGTGATGGGCGGCCATCCCATCGGGATGTCCTTCCCCATCCATGACCAGGCGCGCGCAGGCCTGGGAAGCGGTCGCCTCATCCAACTCTCAGGAGGCATCCACAGCCTCGCCCTAGGCGTGGTCCCCCGCTCCATCTGCCACGCGCTCGAGCGCCTGACGCGCCTCTCGGGGACGTTCGTCATCGGGCTGTGCGCCGGCTCCAAACTCGTGGGCAGCGTCGGCATCATCGCACGCTCAAAGCCCCCAGTGCCCAACAGTTCCGTTATCGAGGCACTCGCCCGGCACGCGGCACTGATCATCCACCATCGCCAGGTGGCGGCCGCCTGGCAGGAAAGCGAAGCGCGCTACCGACTCCTCACCGAGCACGCCGCGGACGTGGTATGGATGACAGACCTCCGCCTCCGATTCACCTACGTAAGCTCCTCGGTTCGCCACCTTCTCGGCTACACCCCCGGGGAGATCATGGCGATGCCACTCCCGCAGATACTCGCGCCGGGTTCGCTCTCGCTGGTACGCGGCATTCTCGCGGAGGAGATGGCGCGCGAGTGGCGCACACCGCATGACCCTGCCTACCACCGCGTGGTGGAGCTCGAGGCAAAGCGCAAGGATGGCTCTTCCCTCTGGATTTCCGTCCGTGCGGAGTTCGTGCGTGACCCGGAGGGCTCTCCCATCGGGATCCTGGGCACGACCAGGGACGTTACCGAACTGAGACTGCGAGAGGAAGAGCGCCACCTCGTGGAGGCCCGCGCGTCACGCTGCAAGAAGGTGCGCTGCTTGAGAGGCATGGCCCGAGCGATTGGCCGAGAGATCGAGGCGCTGCCGACCGGCCCGGACACTCCTACAGAGCCAATCCTCGCCTATGCGCAGACCCTGCTCGGGTATACCAGCGAGGATAAGGATTCGCGCGAGCAAATCGACATCCCATCCCTCATCGAAGAGGTGTTGCCGCTCATTCGGGAGCGCGTCTCCTGCAGCACGCAGCTTCATCACGCCAGAACCGAGAGGCTTCCCCCGGTCACAGGCCATCCGGCCCTGTTGCGTGACGCCCTGGCCACACTCGCTGCGGGCCTCCTCGCGGCCTTCCCCGCTGGCGATACCGGGCTTCAGGTGTGGAGCGGCACCCGGGCGGTGGACGCGCTTGACCTGGCTCACTTCATCCTCTCAGAATCGCTTCTCCCGGGCACGCACGCCTGTGTCGAGTTTTCGGTCCACGCCCCGGAGACCACCACGCTCTCGGCGGATGATCTGTTCGACCGTCTGCTCGGCAACTACGGCACTCCCGCTATCCGGGTCGCGAATGCGCTTTGCATCTTGCTGGATCACGGCGGCGCTCTCCAGGCATCCCTGGAGGAGAACGGGCGTCTCTCACTCTCTCTGCTCCTGCCTTTTGACCTTCACAAGCGCGAGGATGCAACCGAGGAGCATCCGTTCGAAGCGGAGGCTCCGGATTGGTCCTGCCCATCCACGGTCCTCATCGTGGATGCGGATGCGGGCACGCGCTGGTTGGCTCAGTCGGCACTGGAGGAAGCGGGCATCGCGGCGCTGTCGGTCGATTCCGTAGCCGCGGCGGTTAAGGCGCTTCGTAGAGATACCAATATCGCCGTGGTTCTTCTCGACAGCGCCATCGCCCCCTCCGGGGGCATCACGGCCATTCCGGAGCTGCTCCGCGCTCGCCCAGGAGTTCCCATCGTCTACTGCAGCGGGTTCGGCGAGCCGGCACCCTCGGAGACAGATGGAATCGCCGGCCTCATCCAGAAGCCGTTCCTGCCCAAGGTCCTCGTCCGGACGGTCCGGGGGGTGCTCGCGCGCTGATCCGCTGGGGCCTGGTTCCCGCCATACCAGGATAGGTGCCGCCGTACGCGCCCCTTCGGGCCTCGTGACCCCGACGACCCTGGTGCCAGATCCGACTCCACATAGTAGCGCGACCTGCCGATGCGACCACCGCAGCGTCCCGACCTCGCTTGGTTTGTGGCGATTGACCCCAGGGTAACGCCATTCTCAGGTGAGAAGGGATGACCAGACCCGATTCCCGGCCAGGCCATGGGCACCAGGGGGAGCGCCGGCGGTCACCCAAAGCGGAGAGGCAGGAAGGCGGCGATGGCAGAGAGCACTCAACAGTTCCGCCATGCGTCCGAGAAGCTGAAGCGGCTCGCCTCGCAGGGGTGGGAATGGGGCCGCCACATCTACCAGGAGTTCACCGGGGAGCATGCATCGCTCACCGCGGCTGCGATTGCCCTCTTCGGCATCCTCTCTATCTTCCCTCTGGCGCTCCTGGCGATTAGCATGGCGGCCTATGCCCTGGGGAGCCAGGAGCAGGCGCTCCGCCAGATTGAGCAGGTCGCCGGGCAGCTCCTCGTTGGCGATGCCAGCCGGACACTGACCAGCGTCCTCCGAGGCGTCGTGGAATCCCGGGGAATCGCCGGTTTCGTCGGTCTGATCGGCTTTCTCTGGGCGGCCAGCCGCGTCTTTACAATCATGGCCGAAGCGTTCAACATGGCCTGGGACGTTCCGGAGAGCCGGGGTTTCTTCAAGCGCAACCTCCTGGCCATCGGCCTTGTGCTCCTCTCACTCATCTTTGGCATGCTGATGTTTGTCGGGCCGCTTGCCGTCAGTTTTCTGTTGCGCTACGGGGATCGAGTTGCGGCGCAGGTGGGGGCTCCGACCGGAATCTCTGCCTTCTGGCCGGCGCTCGTCACCGTGCTCGCTTTCATCGCCACCATCGCCTTCTTCTTCATCCTCTATAAGTATGTGCCGAACCGGCCCGTTCCCTGGCAGTCCGCACTCGCCGGCGCGATCACGGCGGCGGTCCTCTGGGAGATCGCTCGCTACCTCTTCCAACTGTACGTGGTAAACTTCGCCTCCTATAACGAAGTGTATGGCGCGCTGGCGGGGGCAATCATCCTCATCCTGTGGCTCTACTACTCGGCGATGATCCTGATCCTGGGCGCGGTCACCTCGGCGGTGCATGACGCCCGCGTCTTTCACGACAGGGCGGAACATCCCCAGCGCCGGGGCTACATCGAAATCGCCGAGTCCTGACGACACCCATCAAAAGAGTGAAAAAGCAGCGAGCAACCTATTGACAGATCGGCGTCGCTGGTGTATTATATACACGTCACGCCGAAGTGGCGGAATGGCAGACGCGCTAGGTTCAGGGTCTAGTGGGAGTAGTCCCGTGCGGGTTCAAGTCCCGCCTTCGGCACCAGAGAGAAGAGACGGCGCGGTTTCTCAATCCCTTCGCGAAGGGGCCAGAGAATCCGCGCCGTTTCTCTTGTACCGTCCGCCGCGCCTCCCCGCCGGCGCGGGGGGGATATCCGGAATCCCCTACCCAGGCGCACGCTCCATGGGCCACACCCTGGTGCCCGGAGCGCAGCCGGCGACCCGCATCAGCCGGTCGCCGGTCGCCGGTAGCGATGCCGCCAAACACCCCCAAGCCGTCTCTCCCGGGATGCAGGGAGAGAGGATGGCGTTGAAACCCTACTGGCTGTAGTTGAAGTAGGGCGCGTTGCTCCCGTTGTTATAGAGCGTCACGTGCTTCATCGCCTTCACGTGCCCATCCACGAAGGCGACGTTGGCCACGCCGTTGTGTCGTTCTATGACGTTGAAGCCCGGCGACAAGTAGTTATGGTAGGTGTCCGAAGATGGGAACATCGAAACGTGCTTCCCGC
>JAAZEM010000158.1 GCA_012512265.1 Armatimonadota bacterium
GAAAGCGTGTGCCACGGTCAAAAAGTGGGTAGGCAACGAGGGGGAGTAGTGAAGGCGATGCCGCGACGAGGAGAAAGACAGAGCATCAGTGTCGTGATGGGGCACGAGAGTGTCGTTCCGGATCTCGTTCGCCGGTTGATGACGGTCCTCGTGCTCGTTGCCCTGGTGACCCTGGTGTTGTGGCTGGACCGCGCGGGGCTGCGTGATACCGCCCACCCCGAGCGCCCGTTAGAGCTGCCGGACGTGGTCTATTTCGCGGTTGTCACGATCACCACGGTGGGCTACGGCGATATTGTCCCCGTGACGCCGCGCGCGCGGCTGATCAGCACGTTTCTGGTGACGCCGATGCGGATCGTGGTCTTGATCCTGTTCATTGGCACGGCGTATGAACTGGTGTTTCAGCGCTATCGAGAGGCATACAGGATGCGTCGACTCAAGGGACGGCTGGCCAATCACATTATCGTTTGCGGCTATGGCGTGAAAGGCCATGCCACCGTCGAGGAGTTGATCTGCTTTGGACACTCGCCGGACGAGATCGTGGTGATCGATGCCAGCGCCGATGCGGCCCGAGACGCGGCGCGCCTGGGGGTGGCGGCGCTGCGCGGCGATGCGACCAAGGAAGCGACGCTCGAGGCGGCGGTGATTGAGAAGGCGACCGACATCGTCGTGGATGTGGATCGAGACGACACCACCGTGCTCATCTGCCTGACGGCGAAGCACCTCAATCCCGAGATCTGCGTGGTGGCCGCCGCGCGGGAGGCAGAGAACGTTCCCCTCATCTATCAGAGCGGTGCCGATGTGGTGGTGGCCGCTCCCGTATCGGGCGGGCGCATGCTCGCGATCGCCACTCACCTCACCCATGCGCCGCGTTTCGTTGATGATATCCTCTCTTTTGGCCGGGGCCTGGGTTTTGGGGAGTACCGGCTCTGCCAGGCCGATGCCGGGCGCACGACGAGCGAGATTCCGGAGCTATCCGGGAAACTCGTGCTGGGCGTATACCACGAGGGGAGAACGGTTACTTACGAGCGCCTCCCGGGGTTGCGTCTCCGAGAGGGTGATGTGGTGATCTACCTTGAGGCCAAACCAGAGACGGCTCACGGAAGGTAGTGTCTTCGCCGCGCATCGATCCGGCTCCATCGCAAGCGAGCGCAAGAGCATCCCGCGGCTCAGGCGATCACGCCTGCGGCTTGCTGCAGCGTCACCACGATGAGCACCACCGAGAGGATGCTGACCACGACTGTCACGCTCCATGCGGCGAAGTTGAACAGGCGGCTGTTCACATAGTCGCCCATCAGATCGCGGTCATTCACCAGGCGCATGATAAAGAGGAGTGTGACGGGGAGGAGGATGCCCTGGATCACCTGAGAGTAGATCATGAGATCGATCGGGTTGATGCCAGGGATCAGCGCTACCAGGGCACCGATCACAAGCAGCACCGTGAAGAGCCCGGTGAAAAAGGGCGCCTCTTCGAAGGAGCGCGAGACGCCTCGCTCGAAGCCGAACGCCTCGCTGACGGCATACGCGGTCGCCAGGGGTAACACTCCTGTGGCAAGCATCGACGCGCCGAAGAGGCCAATGGAAAAGAGCGCGGTCGCGTAGGGGCCGGCGAGCGGGCGCAACGCCATCGCCGCGTCGGCGGCGCTTTCAATCGTGATCCCCTGTCGGTGGAGCGTCGCGCCAGTCGTGATGATGATGAAGGTCGCGATCGTGCAGGCAAAGAACGACCCGAGATAGACATCGAGGCGCTCCAGGGGGTAGTCGCGCATGCGGATGCCCTTCTCGGCGACGGCGGACTGCACGAAGAGCTGCATATGCGGCGAGATCGTCGTACCGATGAGCGCGACGAGCAACAGGATGTAACCGCTGTCCGTCTGGAGCCGGGGCCGCAGCCCGCTGGCAACGGCGGACCAATCCGGCCGGGCCAGGAACGCGGACGCGATGTAGCCCAGGAAGACCAGCGACATGGCGAGGAAGGCGCGCTCGACCGCCGTATAGCTGCCACGCACGACCAGGTACCAGATGAGGGCGGCGATGACCGGTACGGAGAGATAGATCGGGATGCCGAAGAAGGCGAGGGCCGCGCCGATGCCGGCGAAGTTGGCGACGATGGTGCTGCTGGCGGCGATGAGGAAGGCGATGACCGCGATGAGAGTCCAGCGCACGCCGAAGTTCTCGCGGATCAGGTCGGTGAGGCCCTTGCCTGTAACGGCGCCCATGCGCGCGGCCATCTCCTGGACAATGGCGACGCCGAACGCGATGAGGAGCATCGCCCAGAGGAGGCTGTAGCCATACTGAGCGCCCGCCGAGGAGTAGGTGGCGATCCCAGGGGCATCGTTGCCCGCGTTGGCGGCGATCAGACCGGGTCCGATGATGGCCAATACTCTCAGGAACCCGGTTCTCCGCATGCGCATCCTCTCCAACCACACGACAGGTCGCTCTGCCGCACCGCCTGACGGGGCGCGGACAGCTACTCTCCTTACATATACGACGGCCAGGGGGGCTGCCGCGTCGGCTCGTGGCAAGCTGCTTCCCGGGTGGCCCTCCTGGCATGGGCCAGGGGGCCCCGGACGCCTTACGAGCGAAAGAAGCGAGGGAAGCGTTTGGTCCACTCTCCTGGGAGAAGGAGCTCCATCGCGTCATCGACGGTGACGATCCCCAGGAGAATGCCCTGCTCATCAACAACCGGGAGGGCCAGGAGGTCGTAGCGTGCCATCATCCGCGCCACCTCGCGGTTGCTCTCCGTGGCGGGCACGCGGATGAACTCGGTCTCCATGATCTCGCCGAGGGGGCGCTCCGGGGGCGAGATCACGATCTCGCGCAGAGGCACAACGCCCACGAGCCGCTGATCCTCGCGGCTGGCCACGACGTAGATGTCATGGATCACCTGGGGCAGCTCCTCACTGCGGCGAAGGTAATCCAACACCTCGCCCGCCGTGAAGCTGCGCGGCACCGCGACCAGGTCGGTGGTCATCATCCCGCCCGCGCTCTGCTCTGGGTACTGCAAGAGCTCGCGCACCTCTTCGGACTCTTCGGGCTCCATGCGGCCCAGGATCTCTCGCGCTCGATCCTGGGGCAGGTCCGCCAGAAGATCGGCCGCATTATCCGGAGCCATCTCCTCCAGAATGCTGGCGGCGCGCTCGCTATCCAGGCTTTCGACCAGGTCGGCCTGATGCTCCGGCGACATCTCTTCCAGGGCCTCGGCGGCGGTCTCATCATCGAGCGCACCGAGAATTTCATGCCGCTGCCGGAGCGACACCCCTTCCATCATCCCGGCGATCTCGACCGGGTGCATCTCTGCCGTGCCGGCGTGCGAAACGGCGAGCTGCACCGGCACCTCGCTGGCGAAGAACTCCACGGTGTTCCACGCCAGCGGCGAACTCCGCGGCCGGAAGCCGAGGAAGCCCAGGACGCGTGTCAGCCCAAGACGCCGAAAGATGGGGCCCGAGCCGGCATCGACGCCCGCCAGCCGGCAGATGCTCCCCTCCGAGTGCAACAGCACATCATTCACGCGCACCACGCGGCGGCGCTCGATATCGATCACCTTGTGATCGAGCAGATCCCGTGCAAGGAGCATCTCGCCCGCGCGGCGCGCGAAGGGGCGCAGATCAACACGGGCGGAAGTGAGCCGGATGCCCTCGGCGAGCGCGGACTGCACCTGTTGCCACGAGACGAAGTAGTCGCGATTGCCCGTTCGTAAGACCAGGCCCGTAACCGGGGGATGAGCCTCCGTTCCGATGCGGACGATCAGGTCACCCACCTTCCCCAGGAACTCCCCCTGGGGGCTACGAACCGGCCGGCCAAGGACAATCGATAGCGGTAACGCGTCCGGGTTGTCTTCGGGTTCCATATCCTCTTGGTTGCCTTCGTACGGCTGCTCCCCAGCCTCATTCTACCATCGTGCCCACCTTGCGTCAAGCCGAGGCAGGCACGGCAAGCGCCCTGTGCGTTGGCGGACGCTTGAAATACAGCCGTCTGATTTGCGGAAAGACTGGCGATTCGAAGGTTTTCTGCTCATACAGGACATGCGTTCCGACATCTCCGCTCCCAATGCGCCATGCTCTGGGATTCGGACATAGGGAATCCGAAGCCTCGGAGGCAGGGCGCAACCCGTCGCGCGGCGATAAATCACCGCCTGCTTGCGAGCGAAGCCCTGCCGGGCTGGGTTGGGGATACTCCCAGATGTCTCAAAACGGCGCTGGCTGGGAGGGGGAGCCACGAAGGGGCTTTGCAAAGAAGCAGCGCGGAGCTCGAGCTCCGCGCGTGCGGGCGGCCCTCTCCTTATGTCGGAATCTCAGGCCATGCTCTCAAGGTTTGACATGCCTGCCTGCATCCAGTATAATGGGGCCAGGATGTTTAAGTGACTTACATGAATTGCACTGATGCTACGGCATATATGGGCCAGTTGGCGGATCTCTTTGCCCGGGCGGTTTCGGAGACTCTGACGACGGAGGTTCTCCGGGGCGTCGGCGTGGAGGGGATGACACCGTCACTGCTGGCTGCTTTGGAGTGCTTGCATCGCCGGGGTGTGGGCGGAGTGGGGGATCTGGCCCGCGACCTGGGGGTGACCTACGCGGCGGCGAGCCAGTTCGCAGCCCGGCTGGAGCAGAAGGGATTGCTGGTCCGCCAGCATGATGCGCGCGACCGACGGCGGGCTGCGCTCCGGCTGAGCACGCGGGGTGCTCAGGTGGTGGATCAGGTGGCGCGTCTTCGCGCCGACCGCCTGCAGGCGATCCTGGCGCGGATGCCGGAGGAGCAGCGCCAGGCGCTTCTCGATGCGCTCGAGGCGTTTCTTTTCCATGCCTTCGAAGATGCCGCGGCCATCGAGCGCCTCTGCGGGCGCTGTCGCATTCCGCACTCGCCGCAGTGCGTGGTGAATCAGATGGCTCTGGCGCGGACCGGGCGCGGAGTGAAACGGCCGTGTTGTACACCACGATCCGATGCCCCTGAAGGCGGTGGGACCGTTCCGAATGCATGAGAGATCCCGGAGGGCGCGAGCGCAACGCGGGTGCCATCCGGGTGCTTACTAAAGGAGAAGAGAGTGAGCGAGAGCAAGGTGAGTGTGGACCAGGTGCGCGCAGCCCTCGGGAAGGTGATGGACCCCGAGCTGCAGCGCGACCTGGTGTCGCTGGGAATGATCCAGAACCTGGAAGTGGACGACGGCGCCGTCTCGTTTGACCTGGTGCTGACGACGCCGGCGTGTCCGCTCCGCAACCAGATCCGCGAGGCCGCCGAGGCCGCGGTGCGCGCCGTGTCGGGGGTCACGGAGGTGCGCGTTCGCGTGACGAGCAAGGTCTCCTCGCGTCCGTGCGCGGATCAGGCGCTGCTACCGGGTGTGAAGAACGTCATCGCGGTGGGCAGTGGCAAGGGGGGCGTCGGCAAATCCACGGTGGCGGTGAACCTGGCGGTGGCGCTGGCAGAGGCAGGCGCGCGCGTCGGCATCCTGGACGCCGATATCTACGGACCGTCGATCCCGCTGTTGATGGGGGCGGAGGAGCGGCCCCTGCTGGTGGATGGCCGCTTGCGCCCGCTGGAGCGGTATGGGGTGAAGCTGATGTCGCTCGGCTTCCTCATCGATGGGAACGCGCCGGTGATCTGGCGCGGGCCGATGGTGGCGGGCGCGGTGCGCCAGCTCCTCACCGATGTGGAATGGGGCGAGTTGGACTACCTGGTGGTGGATCTCCCGCCTGGAACCGGCGACGCGCAGCTCACGCTCGCCCAGTCCGTCCCGCTCACGGGAGCGGTGATCGTGATGACCTCCCAGGAGGTGGCGCTCAGCATCGCCAGCAAGGCGCTCCTGATGTTCCGGAAGATGGATGTGCCGGTGCTGGGCGTCGTGGAGAATATGAGCAGCTTCGTCTGCCCTCACTGCGAGCAGGAGACGCCGATCTTCGGCCCACGCGGGGGCGGCGAGAAGGTGGCTGCGGCGCTGGATGCACCCTTCCTGGGAAGCGTGCCGCTCGACCCGGCGATTGTGGAGGAGAGCGATCAAGGCACGCCGAGCATCGCCGCGCACCCCGAGTCGCGCCAGGCGGATGCCTTCCGAAAGATCGCGAGCGCGATGGCTGCGCAGGTGAGCCAGCGCAATCTGAAGGGGCAGGCATAGCACGATGGGGAGGAAGTCATCCAATCGGGCGTTTGCGCAGCGCCCCCCAGAGTGCCTCCAGAATGTGCGCTTTATCCTCATGGAGACACAGTTTCCTGGCAATGTCGGCTCCACGTCGCGCGCCATGAAGACGATGGGCCTGACCGACCTGGTGTTGGTGCGGCCAACGCCTTTCATCGACGTGCCGGAGGCGCGAAACCTGGCCCATGGTGCGCTTGATGTGCTGGAGAACGCGCGCTGTGTCGAGACAATCGAAGAAGCGATTGGCGATCTCACCTTGCTGGTGGGGACGACGAACCGGCGACGCATCGGCGTGCTCCCCGATCTGCGTCCTGTTGTCGAAGCGGCGAAGCAGATTGCCGAGATGGCGCGCCAGGGGTATCGCGTGGGCGTCCTCTTCGGGAGGGAAGATTGTGGTCTCTCTACGCGCGACCTGACGCACTGCCAAGCGATCGCGACGATTCCTGCGGCGGCGGGAATGCCGTCGCTCAACCTCTCGCACGCGGTGCAGGTGGTGGCGTATGAGATCTTTCAGGCCAGTTTGGGAAAGATGCTGTGCAAGCAGGCCGATCTGGCTGATATTGCCGAGCAGGAGGCGCTGATCCGGCGCGTGAACGACCTGATGCTCTCGACCGGGTTCCGGCCGTTTCGCGATGATCCGGAGGCGTTTGCGCACACGCTGCGCCGCGTGTTCGGGCGCGCTGGCATGGAGCGCCGCGACGTGCGCGCGTTGCACAAGCTGATCGCGACGCTGCAGCATTGCGTCGCCACCGGGCCGGTTGGAGACGGCGAGGAGCCATAGGCCGGCGAGGCCTCTCTCCTCCGGTTTTGCCACGGAGTGCCTGGGTAAATGGACTTGGGCGTGCAGTGCCCCGAGAGGAGAGGAAGATGAGCAGGGCTACGAGCACAACGGTGGGAGTGCTTGTTGGCGGCGCCGTTGGCGCTATTGCCGCCCTTCTCCTGGCCCCGAAGCGGGGTGAGGAGATGCGCTCCGACCTCATGCAATGGACACGCGATAGGGAGCATAAGGCTGCGGAACGGATCCGGCAGGCGGGCGCCAGCATGGCATCGAACCTCCGGCAGATGCCGTCGAAGGTATCGCAGAAGGCGCCCGAGCTGATCGAGCGCGCGAAGAGCCGCTTCCAGCGCGGTGCCGAAGAATCGGCCCATATGATGGAGTCGGCCACCGAGAAGGTAGCCGAGAGTATGGAGAAAGGGAGCGAGCAGGAGCACAGCTCTCAGCAGGTCCCCATTACATAACAGCAGCCGCGCCGGGAGGGTTACTCTACCTGAGCCGGGCAGGTGTTTCCTTTGTCCTGCCCGGCTCCTGCTGTTTTCCCCCTCTTCGCGCCACGCGTCTCATCTCGTCATCCCCTCCAGGGGAGCGAGAGGAGACGCTCGCCGAGAGCCTCGTGGTAGAGCGTGACGCGCGGCACCATGATGCCGTTGTTTCGAGTCCAGATGCCCGCGTAGCCGCCAGAGAGCGGCTGCGGATCGGTGTACTCCACGGTGAGTTGGCCTTCCACGAAGAGGCGTAGCCGACCGCCGTGCTTCTCCACGCGAATGTTGGCCCAGCGGTTGTGCCCGTGGGTGAACAGCCGGAACGCGCGGTTCTCCGCGACTACCTTCCCCTGCTTCAGGATCCGGGCGCCGGTCCTGTTCTCCGCGACGATGAAGGCGTAGCCGCTGTTGACATCCCGGCCATCGCCGCACAGCGCGGCGTTGAAGTCGGCCATCGCCTCCTTACTGCGCTCGTTATCCAGCGTGATCATCTTCGGACCGGCGTAGAAGTCGAGCGCGATGTTCCCCTCGAACGGGCGCTTGTGCCAGATCGCCGCGACGCCCGCACTGAACCCGCCAAACCACGACCAATCCGGCGTGCAGCTCCAGCGGTTCGTGACGTCCCATTCGCCACTGGCCACCCACCAATCCACGGGCGCGGTGTCGAAGGTGTAGTCGCTGACGTTGGCCGACCAGACCGCGATTGACGAGATGCGCGGCTTGAACCCGGCCGCGCGGAAGGCGAGCCGGCCTCCGCCGGCCTGAGCGGCCGCCGGTGCCTTCACGACCACCTTATCATCTACCAGGCCAAGAACGCGAGTGCCTTGCTTGCGCAGGCTGAGGGCGAGCGGGCCGGCGCCAGGGAGCGTGGCTCTTGCGAGCTCCCTTCCACCGTGCGCCAGGATGAGCGCCGCGCCCTCGCCGTTCCGCGAGAGGGTGAGCGTGTAGCCGCTCTCCAGAGACTCACCATCGCCATCGGCGAGGAGCATTGCCTGGCCTCCTGGAGGGAGCTCGGGGATCTCGAAGCGCATCCCCACGTCACCATAGAAAACGCCCCGCCGCCAGAACAGCCCAGGCACCTCCGGGTTTGCCTCCCACGGAGTGGCCGGGCCGGCCCAACTATCCACGTCGATGATACCCGCCCAGGCGGGAACGGTTCCGACCAGTCGCTGCCCGGTATCCAAGGGGAGGGTGACCGGCTCGACGAGCACGTCATCGAAGCGCGCCGCCGTTTTCTCGGCCCAGAGGGCAATCTGGCCTCCCGAGAACGTGGTCTCGCGCACGGCGAAGAGGCGCTCGCCATCAACAAAAGCGCCGATCCAGGGGCCCTCGGCCTTCACCATCACGCGGTACCATTGAGTGGGCCGCAATCCGCCAGGGGATTGCGCCAGCACCTGCTCCCGGCCATCCACCCGGCGAACGAAGGCAAAGCCATCCGCGAGTGGGGCATCGCCCTCCAGAACCCGCGCGCGGAAGAGGAGCATGTTCTCCGGGTCCTGAGCGTAGAACCCAACGCCCACCTGGCCGCGCGGCGTCTCCGGGCGGAGCGAGGCGGTGACGCGATACTCGTCCCAGTAGGGGTAGCCAGCGATGGCGGTCGCTGTCTCGGCTTCCGCGCGCACCTTATAGGAGAAGGGATTGGCGCCCATATCGGGGTTCTGAACCGGGGCCGTTTCCCACTTGCCGCCGTGCGTCTCCCAGCCGCCGGGCTCGTCGCTCGTGCGCATGAAGTCGTCGCTGAAGAGAGGGGGTTCTACCGGCTGATAGCGCGCCTCCTTCAGCGCGCCGCGGAACGCGACGCTGCCGCGGTGCAGGTTGCCAATCAAGGCGGTGGCGGAAGCCTGTCCGGCCATCACCACGAGCCGGCCGTGGCGCTCCTTGATCACCACCGGCGTGCCCCTGGCGATTTCCGACCGGGTGTGGCACAGCCCGCGAGCGCGCCCAGAAGCGACCTGAACCACGCGGATGCCCGAGGGCGCGACGGTGACGCGCAGGTGATCTGCGGGGCTCCAATAGTTAAGGAGCACCTCGACCTGCCCTCCCTGCAACACCCCCTGCAGGTTGAACTCCGTGGCGGGATCCGCCTCCACCAGCGAGAAGCCCTTCGGGAGCGCGCCCCGCTTGCCCGGACCGTCCGGCCGCTCTGGGATTATCACCGCCGGCTCGTCTTCCTCTTCGGAATCCGCGCTGTCGCCTCCCACGCTGCGGCTCGTCTGCTTGCGTTTCAGGCGAGTGCCCTCGGGAGTGAGCTGTGGGGTGGCCCGGCCGCCCGTGAGCTCGCGGAGCATCGCCAGTACCAGGCGGTCGTAATCGACGCCGGCGAGGCCGATCCCCAGACCGATGGCGACGCCACAGTGGAGGATCTTCCCCTTGCCCAGCGGCTCGAGCAGGAGGGCGGGTGCCCCGGCGGGCGCCTGGACCACCTCCTGCTGATTCTGTCGGTTCGCGGCGGCGCGTGCCTGGCGCGGGGGAATCCTCCTGGTAGGCTGGATGAACTCGGCGAGCACCACGCTACGCTCGGGGTCTATCGGCACGGGCACGTAGCTGAGCGAGACTGGCGGAAACGTCTCATCCTGGCGGATCTCTCCCAGGAGGGGGTTGTTGCTGCCGATCATCCGGAACTGGGCGGTGGTTGGCAGGCCATAAGCCCCCATGGGCAGCTGCGCGCTCCGCCCCCGGAGCCGAGAGATGATCGTAGCGCTGGCGCCGCTGTAATCGATGAGAAGGTTGCCGCCTTCGGCGACGTAGTGAGTGAGGGCGTCGAGGCCGCTACCGCCGGCGGCGCCTCTCCTGGCGGGCGACTGGCGCGCCAGCATGGCTTCGGTGATCCCGGCGACGATGATCAGATCATAGTGCGAGAGGAGCGCGGGGTCGGATAACTGGTAATCGAGCAGAATATCGCGCGATAGGCCGTTGCGCGCCAGCAGTCCCACATAGCCCGTCGGGTGGATACCCGTGACCGCGATGCGCCCGGTGCCCGTGGTGGTTCCGACAGCCCCGGCCGGCGCGGCGCTCGCCATCGCCAACAGAAGAGCGACCCCCCCAAGGATGCAGGCCGCGCTCCATCGGCGCGCGTATCGTCGCTCGCCAGCGGAGATCTCCCCAACTCTCTGAATGAGCCGCATCTCACCTCCAGCAGAGGGCCTGGCGCGAAATACTTCAGGCCCAGTTCGCGCGGCCGCGCCCATCGGGCCGCCGCTCCCATGCTGGTTGGACGCGGAGAAGGGCGTTCGGGTTTCGCGCGGGAGGTACGCTGGCTGCTGGCAACAAGGCGACGGGGTGCCCGCTCCCCGGGCGCCCATCGGTCCGGCGACGTGATCTCTCGCGGGTGTCCCCGCCCACGCGGGTCTTCAGGCCAGCGCCTGATCTTGTTGAAGATCCGTGAGCCCGGATGAGGCGTCGCGGCGTATGAACTCGGGGCCCAGGAGCAGGGAGAGCTCGCGGTCGAGATGCGCCAGGGCCTCTTGCTGTCTGCGCAGCAGCTCCTCCTGGCTGGCGGCGCCGAACCCCTCTTGCTCCGCTTGCGACTCCAGCTGGCGCAGCGTCTCATCCACGTTGCTGATGGCGCCGGTGAGCGCCTGGTCAACATCATCGCGGAA
>JAAZEM010000159.1 GCA_012512265.1 Armatimonadota bacterium
GGCTATGGCCTCCCCGCCGCTATGGGCGCCGCGTTCGCTCGCCCGGGTGAGATGGTCGTCGCGGTGTGCGGCGATGGCAGCTTCCTGATGAATATGCAGGAGCGGGCAACCATCGCCGAGCACGCGCTCCCGGTGAAGGCCATCGTGCTCAACAACCGCAATTTGGGCATGGTGCGCCAGTTCCAGCGGCTCTACTTCGAGAGCAACTTTACGGCGATACACCAGCCCCCGCAGATTGACTTCACGCTCATTGCCCGCGGTCTGGGCGTCGAGGCGGCGCGAGTGACCGATCCGGAAGAGATGGCCAAGGCTCTGGATCGGGCGCTGGCGCATCCGGGCCCCTTTGTCCTGGAAGTTGAAACGGACGCCGCCGAGGAGGTGCTCCCGATGGTGCCACCGGGTGGAAGCCTCTCGGAGATGACCTACGGCGAGGAGAGCGCTGCGCCCCCGCGTGGCATCGAGGAGGAACTCTCTGGACCTCGTTAGGCGGTCAAGATGATGTGGAGGCTATGGGCGAAGCGGCTCGCGCTTCCCGCGGGCCTGGTGGTGGCGATGGTTGCGTACAGTGCCTTCTACGGGGGGCTACTGCGGATCCTGCTCGGCGCCAGTGCCTGCGCTCTGATCGGCGCGGTCGCGGGCGCCCTGGGCGGCGCCATTCCTCACCGCTCCAGGTGGGGCGCAGCCGATGGTGCCTGCCTCGGAGCCATCATCGGTGCCGGTGCCGGCGCGCGCATGGGCCTGGATTGGCTCAACTGGCGGATGGTGGCTACCCTCTTCCTTCTGACCGGCTTCTTTGGCCTCTGCATGGCCGATCCGCCAACGGGAGAGGTGCCCGCCTCTCCCGAGAAATGACGGGGGGTGTCCGGAGCCGCATCACTCCGGACACCCCCCACTGCACTCTGTCGCGAAGCGGTGAAAGAGTCTCCTACGGCTTCAGCGCAGGCAGCTCCACCCAGGCGCGCTTCTGCCAGGACTCCATCCCCTTCTCGGCAAGCTGCACGCCCTTCGCGCCCTCCAACAGGTTCCAGCGGAACGGTTCGTCCTTGACGACATGGCGCAGGAAGAGCTCCCACTGAATCTTGAAGGCGTTATCGAACGGTTTGAACGCCGGCACCGGGAGCCAGGCATCATAGTAGTTGATCGGGCTGTCGATATCCGGGTTCCAGATCGGGCGGGGCGTCACCGAGGCGTGCTGCACCACGCACTCGCGCAGGCCGGCCACGGCCGATCCCTTGGTGCCATCCACCTGGATCGTCAGCAGATCATCGCGTCGGACGCGCACGGTCCATGACGAGTTGAAGTGCGCGATGATCCCTCCCTCGAGCTCGAAGGTAGCATACGCGGCATCCTCGGCGGTACACTTATAGGGTTGCCCCTTCTCATCCCAGCGCGTATCCACATGGGTGGCGCCCAGGCACGAGACGCTCTTCACCTCGCCGAACAGGTTATCGAGCACATAGCGCCAGTGGCAGAGCATATCGATGATGATGCCGCCGCCTTCCTCACGCCGGTAGTTCCAGGAGGGCCGCTGCGCCGGTACCGAGTCGCCCTCGAAAACCCAGTAGCCAAACTCGCCACGCACCGAGAGGATGCGCCCGAAGAAGCCGGTGTCGATCAACATCTTCAGCTTCTGCAACCCGGGCAGCCACAGCTTGTCTTGCACCACGCCGTGCTTGACGCCCGCGGCCTTCGCCAGCGTATAGAGCTCGTAGGCTTCCTCCGTGGTGAGCGCTGTCGGCTTCTCGCAGTAGATGTGCTTGCCCGCCGCGATTGCTCTCTTCACCGCATTGGCACGGCGGTCGGTAGTCTGCGAGTCAAAATAGATGATGTTGTGAGGGTCGGCCAGGGCGCTCTCCAGATCCGTGGTCCACTTCTCGACACCGGAGGTGTTGGAGAGCGCCTCCAGCTTGGCCGGATTGCGCCCGACGAGGATGGGATCAGGCAGGATGACCTCCTCATCGCTGATTTTCACCCCGCCCTGCCGGATGATAGCCACGATGGAGCGCATCAGGTGCTGGTTCGTGCCCATGCGCCCCGTCACGCCGTTCATGACAATGCCGACCTTGTGTGTCTTGATCTCGCTCAACGCTGATTACCTCCGTGGTGTGGGATGTGAGAGGGACGGAGCAATCCGCCATGCCTCGACCCTATCACGCCTCTCAGTCGGTGCACTGTGGCTGCGCGCCCTCCGGGAGTGGCGGCGCGTCCACGCCAGCCTTCGGCAGGGTTCCATCCAGTTCTTGCCGCCAGTGCGCCACGTCGCCAGCGGGCCCATAGCAGTACATCATATGCGCCGGCTCGTCGCCGATGTTGGTGAGCTGGTGGAAGACCCCAGACGGGATGTAGACCGCCTGCCCAGCTTCGAGCACGCGTCGCTCTTCGCCCAGGCAGATCTCCGCCTTGCCATCGAGAAGGAAGTAGACCTCCTCCTGCTCCTGATTGTGCCAGGGCACCTGGCCACCCTTTGGCTCCAGGGTCACATAGCCGATGGCGAAGTTGGTCGCCTGGATCGGCGAGGCACCCCCGACAAGGTTCTGTGTCCGTCTTCTCGCTGGATACGTCCGTCCAGCGATCTCCTTCAGATCCGCGATGATCACGTGCTTCCTCCGATGCTCTGGTCATTGGGCCACGCGCCGCGTGGCGAGTGCCCGCGGGCCGGCCTCGACGCCTGGCGCCGCGCCATTCCCTTGTTCTACGCTGGCGCCTCTCGAACCTTGCTGACCGGCCGGCCAACACTATTGTCGCGCCTTTGGGGCTATGTTATAATGAAATCGCCATGTCAACGAACGAAAAGGCGGTACAATCGATCCTGGCAACCGACTGCGGCAGCACGACCACCAAGGCGATCCTCATTGAGAAGCAAGGCGATGAGTACCGGCTGGTGGCGCGGGGCGAAGCACCGACGACGGTGGAGGCGCCCTTCGACGACGTCACCGTGGGCGTGCGCAACGCGGCCGCCGAGGTGGAAGACCTCACGGGGAAGCGGCTCCTGGAGGCGGGCCGCCTCATCGTTCCTGCCCGCGACAGCAAAACCGGCACCGACCTCTACCTCTCCACGTCCAGCGCCGGTGGCGGCCTGCAGATGATGGTCGCGGGGGTGGTCCGCTCGATGTCGGGGGAAAGCGCGCAGCGCGCCGCACTCGGCGCTGGCGCCATAATCATGGACGTGATCGCCGTTGACGATGGCCGCAGGGAGTATCAGCGGGTGGAGCGGATCCGCAACCTCCGCCCCGACATGATCCTCCTCTCGGGCGGCACGGATGGCGGCACCGTGACGCATCTCGTGGAGCTGGCCGAGCTTCTCGTCGCCGCCGACCCGCGGCCACGCCTGGGGATCGGGCTGCAGATTCCGGTGATCTTTGCCGGGAACAAGGCTGCGCGCGAGGCAGTGGCGCGAACGGTCGATGGGAAGTGCGATCTCCGCATCGTCGATAACCTCCGGCCAACGATGGAGCGCGAGAACCTGGGGCCGGCGCGAGAGGCGATCCACGAACTCTTCCTGCAGCACGTGATGCAGCAGGCGCCCGGCTATTCCAAGCTCTCCTCTTGGACTTCCACCGGGATCATGTCCACGCCTAACGCCTTCGGGCAGATGGTCCAGACCATCGCCGACAGCCTTGGCCTGTCGGTGCTCGCGGTTGATATTGGCGGGGCGACTACGGATGTCTTCAGCGTCTTCGATGGAACCTTCAACCGCACCGTTTCGGCCAACCTGGGGATGAGCTACTCGATCTGCAACGTGCTCCTGGAGGCGGGCACCGCCAACATCGCGCGTTGGGTCCCCTTCCCGCTGGAGGATGCCGACCTGCGCAACCGCCTGCGCAACAAGATGATCCGGCCCACGACGATCCCGCACACGCTCGCCGACCTGCGCATCGAACAGGCCGTCGCGCGGGAGGCGCTCCGTCTTGCTTTCGAGCATCACAAGGCGCTCGCGCGCGGGCTGAAGGGCGTCCAGCAGGTGCGCACCATCGGGGAAGCGCTGTCGCAATCTGGCACCGGCGAAACGCTGGTCGACCTCATGGAGCTGGGCCTGATCGTCGGCAGTGGCGGCGTCCTTTCGCATGCTCCCCGCCGCGCCGAGTCGGCGCTTATGATGCTGGATGCCTATCAACCGGAGGGCGTGACGCTTCTGGCCGTGGACTCCATCTTCATGATGCCGCAACTGGGCGTCCTCTCCACCGTCCTTCCGGAAGCCGCAATGCAGGTGTTCGAGCGCGACTGCCTGATCAAGCTCGGGCATTCCATCGCGCCCGTAGGGACGATGCGCCCCGGCGAAACCGCCGTCACCATCCGGATAAACGGCTCGGAGACGCGCGTGCCGTTTGGGAGCATCGAGGTCCTGCCGCTGGGCGTTGGAGAGCAGGCGGAGGTGGAGATCCTTCCGGGGCGTGGCCTCGACGTCGGCGCCGGCAAGGGCCGCCCGCGCCGGGCCACGGTCGAAGGCGGGGTGGTCGGACTGATCATCGATGCGCGCGGGCGTCCATTGCAGCTGCCGACGGATCCGGATGCGCGAATCGCCAAGCTCACCGAGTGGCACCAGGCGCTCGGCCTTCCGGTCGCCTAGAGAATAGCGTCTCCCTGTGCGCTCGGCGGGAAGACTCTCGCGCGTGGAGCTGAAGGCCCGCGCCGCTACCCGACAAGGCCCTTCGGGCTCCCCCTCCTGGCGTCTGCCTATCTGGGTTGCCCAGGGATATAGCCCGGCCCGGCTTCGCCCGCAAGCAGCGCGGCGGTTTCGCCCCGCGCGACGCCTCACCTTCTCAGCCCGCACCTTCCTGGATTGCCCCCGAATGCAGCCCGGCCCAACCCGCCAGGGTTTTGCTCGCAAGCAGCGCGGGCCTTTAGCCCTACGCGATCCACGGGGTGGCCGGCTTGCGCCCGCGTTTCCCTCTACTCTCCAGCCGGCGCCAGCGCAGTGTCGCGGGGCCGTCAGCACCCCTGGGCATGGAGCTGCAGGCGCGACTCAAGCTTGATGCTTCCTTGCCCGAATGATATAATAGCCCTGGGAGCACTCGGCAGACTGCCGGCGCTGTCGAATGCAGGTGGGTGCCGTGGGCCGTGCCAGGGGTTGGTGCCTCAGCAGAGAGGTGGAGAACAACCGTGGTGGTTGGCAAGGTGTATCTGGAGTCTATTGAGGATCTACACCGCGCAAAGGCCCTCGTAAGCCCCGCGCTTGGCCTGTCGGAGATGGCCGTCCGAGAATGCCTCACAGCCCTTTCGGAAGCCGTCGCCAACGCTCTCACCCACGGGCGTCGCGGTTGTCCTCCGTACTGCCGCGTCACCGTGCAGGCGCATTCCCAGTGGGTCCATATCACCGTGGAAGATCACGGCGCCGGCTTCGACTGGGCCGGGCTCGAGCGGGAGATGCCCTCTTGGGACAAGGAGCACGGGCGCGGCGTCCACCTGATCCGTGAGCTGATGGATCGCGTCACCATCTGCAGCACCCCTCATGGCACGCGTGTCGAAATGAGCAAGCGCATCACGCCAGAAGGCGCTAAAGAAGCCGATACGGGCGAAAGTCAATCTGATCCACCGCCACATTGCGATAAGTGATTCCCCCTCGGCTTCCCTCAAACGAGCGGCCCTTCCCCCGATGGACATGGCCATAGACCACTTCCGTCACGCCCGCCTCACGGAAGATCTCGATGAAGCTGGTGTCGCGCAACTCCGGGGTGAAGGGCGGAATGTGGATCATCCCGATCTTGCGGTCCACCTCTTTAGGTAGCGACGCGAGCGATGCACGCAATCGCTGCTCCTCGGTGGCGATGATCTCCGCATCATGCGGCGTAGCCGGCGGCACCACCCAACCGCGGGTGCCGGCTATCCCTACGCGCACGCCGTCCACATCCACCACATAGGACGTCTTGTGCAGCGGCACCAGCGAGGCCGGCAGGCTCGCCTTCAGCCGGGCGGCTGACTTCTTTGAGGACCACCAGTAGTCGTGGTTGCCGCGGACCATCACCTTCGTACCAGGCAAGGCTGCCAGCCACTCCAGGTCGGGCAGCGCCTCCTCGAAGCGCAGCCCCCAGGAGATATCGCCCACGACCAGCACTGTGTCTTCCGGGGCCACCACCTCTATCCACCGCTCCTTGATCTTCTCCTCGTGCTTCGCCCAGTGCGCTCCGAAGATATCCATCGGCTTCTCGCCGCTCCTCGACAGGTGGAGATCCGCTATCGCAAAAAGACCCATAAACTCCCTCTTGCGTAAAATGCGTGTCTGTGCTATAATCTGCCATGTCGGACGGGGCGTAGCTCAGTTTGGTCAGAGCGCACGGTTCGGGACCGTGAGGTCGGAGGTTCAAATCCTCTCGCCCCGACCACTCTTTCCTTCCCTGACAATCCCACTGCTCAAGCTCCAGGAAGAAGGTGTCAGTCCCCCACCCCACCCAACCGGTTTCTCTCTCCAGATCGCGCAACCGAAGAGCAGCTCGCCGGTGCTAGCGGCAGATCCCTGGGCAGGCGCTCCATTGCGCATGGATACGCTCTTCCCTAAGGGTTATTTCCTCGTGGTCGCGGCGCTTTCCTGGCAGATCACCCGCTTGCGCTTCAGCCGCAAGGATGCCGCGTGTCTCCGCCGAACTCTACCGGATGGGCAGGCGCTGGCGGAACTAGCCACCCTGCTCAACAGATGTAGCCCAACGATGGGCGCCAACAGGCCCTCGATCACACGCCGGCAATGGGGAATGGCAGTGCGGTGCGCGGCAACGAGGCCGGTCGATATATCAGGAGGAGACACATGAACTTTAAGGATGCCGGCTGGGTCTGGGAGGGCCAGGGCCTCGATCCTGGCGTCTTTCCCTCGGTCTTCGGAGTGGGCGAAGGCGCCCGCTACTTCGGAGTATCGCGCGCATGGTACATGTTCCATCCCAACGATGACCTGGGCATGGAGAAGCTGCGCGGCCTGAAAGCCGTCATCTGCGACATTGCCAAGTGGAAGTATCGCGACGGGGAAGATGGCGGGATCACCCACTGGGTGGATGCCGCCCCTGAGGCGGTGCGCGCCGAGGCCGAGACGATCAGCCAGCTCTCCACGCGCTATTCTAACATCGCCGGTGCCGTGCATGATGACATGCTCGGGCTGATCCGACGCGAAGGCTACGAGCCCTCGGATTACGCTCCCATCTATCAGGCACTCAAGAGCAAGAACCCCAAGCTCAACCTGTGGGCCGTAGTCTACAGCCACGAGCTGGATAGCGAGGCGTGGGCGCCCTATCTCCCCTTCATCGATGTAGTCAGCCTCTGGGTTTGGGAAGCGCAGAACCTGCCCCGCCTGGAGGAGTATGTCGCCCGTTGTCGCACCATCTTCCCAGGGAAGCAGATCAACGTCGGGTCGTATCTTCGCAACTACCCGACGCTCTCTCCCGTGCCGATGGAGTTGCTCCGGGTCCAGTGGGAAACGATGCTCGACCTCTTCCGCAAGGGAGTGATCGACAGCTACTCCATCCTCGGCACCGTGCTGATCGACGGCCACCGGCAGCAGGCCGAGTGGGTCCGCGATTTTATCGCTACCAACGCCAACGTGCCGAAAGGCAAGGTGAAGTGATGACCTACCGCTGCGCGTTTCTCGGATGCGGGCCCCGCGCCCGCAGCCATGCCCTGGCCTACCAGCAGATCACCCGGGGCGAGATCGTTGCCCTGTGTGATCTGAATGAATCCCGGCTCAACGACTTCGGCGATACCTTCTCCGTTGCTGCGCGCTACACCGACCTGGATGAGATGCTGCGCAAGGAGAAGCCGGATGTCGTCCATCTGGTCACCCCGCCGACGCTGCGCGTGGGACTGATGACCCGTCTCGCCGAGGCGGGCGTGCCAGGAGTGATCGTCGAGAAGCCGATCTGCATCGGTGCCGACGACTACAAGGCGCTAAGAGAGCTAGAAGCGCGCAGCGAGACTCGCTTCGTGGTGAATCACCAGCTTCGCCACCACCCGCGCATCCTGGAGTTTCTGGGAGAGGTATCCGCAGGGAAGATCGGGCAGGTGCGCTTCCTCGATGCCACCGCGAGGCTCCCGATGGCCGGACAGGGCGTGCATGTGCTCGACCTGATGTTCGCCTTCAACGGCTATGCGAAGCCCACGAGCGTCTTCGGGGCCTCTTCCGGCTACGACGACATCAACGGCACCCATCCCACGGCGAAATCCGCCGAATACCTGATCACCTTCGAGAATGGCGCGCGGGGGGTGCTTATGGCAGGCGTGGGCGCGCCTACCTTCACGGAGGGCCCCACGTACATGCACAAGCGGATCGCCGTCTATGGCACCCACGGCTTCCGCCATTGGCGCATGGATGCCTGGGAGCGGTCGCTCCCGGATGGCACGGTGGAGAGCCAGACGCATGTCTACCGTGAGGAGGACATCATCGGGCAGGCGGGGCTCACGAACGCCCTCTTCGATTGGCTGGACGACCCGGCGCGCGTTCACCCGAACAACCTGGCCACATCCCTCGACGAGTGGCTGGTGATCCTGGCAGGTTACGCGAGCACGGTCGAAGCGCGCGCCATCGAACTGCCCTTCGATCCGCCGGCCGACCTCCTCGATCAGTTCAAGCGCTTTGTGGGCGCCGCATAGCCTCGTTCGCCGGCAACGGCGCGCAACCAAATGCCAGGCGAGGGCCCATCATGGACCCTCGCCTTTTCGCACTCGCGGAAAGCCGATCATAGAGGCGCCGGCCACCCTGACGCCCTCAGCGCCGAGAGCCGCGCTCGCCCTTGTTTCACGACATCAGTTGAAATCGAACCATTCCGGCTTCGACCAGACGGCATCGCGCTTGTACCACTTCACGTGGCCATCGTAGAATGCGCAGTTCAAGCCTTCCGAGTGGCGGTCGGAGAGACACCCGTAGGAACCCCAGCTGGAGTTCCCAGTCGGCGGGGCGTAGAACGTGGCGAACCCCTCAGATTCATTATCATGCGCGCGCGTATCCAGGAAAGCGATCGTCTCGGCGGGATTCTGGATGTTAGCCAGGGAAACTCCCTGGGGGCCGCTCGTTTCTCCGAGGGAGCCAGTCGCGCGGTTCAGGCCATAGCTGGTCGGCTGGCCAGTAGTGATCCGCTGAGAGGGGCACTTCAGGACGTCGCTGTTCTTCAGGTAGGGCTGCACCAGGATGAACCACCTGTCGCCCTCACCCGACGGCTTTGACGAGTAGGGCAGCGTCCTCTCATCGTAATCCTGGGCGTACATCATGTTCGCGTTTCCCAGCTGCTTCAGGTTGGACTGGCAGGTGGACTTGCGCGCGTTCTCCCGCGCGCGCGCGAAGACCGGGAAGAGAATTGCCGCGAGGATAGCAATAATGGCTATGACAACGAGCAATTCTATCAGCGTGAATCCGTCGCGTCTCTTACTGCACATTTCGAGACTCCATCCTCGTGATCGCGATAGTATACGGGCCGTACGGGTACAGCAGGTAAGCCGTCTGGCGTGACCTTTCACGCCGCGTCCTCTCCATCGGGATGCCTCCCTACCCGCACCCGCATCTCGGAGGATGCTCTCTCCCTGGTTCAAGAGCTCATCCTCCTCACCGGCTTCCTGGCTCCAGCACTCGGACCGGAAGGGCCTGTACTGCGGCCCAGCCCAGGAGGAGATTCCGCAAGCAAGCATAGAATCCTTTGTTCTTACCCGGCGCTTCCTTTCTTCTCGCGCAGGCCAAGGGAGAGGATGGCGCAGATGGCAAAGAGCACAGCGAAGGTGGCAAAGCAGACTCCCTGGCCAACCCGGCTCACCAGTTGCTGCGCCCCAAGGATGGTGAGCGCCACGCCCAGATCGCGCCACACGTAAATCGCGCCGAAGGCCATGTGGCGGCGGCTCGGCTCTGTAAAATCGCCGACCATCGCCATCGCGGCGACCGGCACCGTGCCCGATTGCACCCCAAGCGTGAGCGCGGCAACGAACAGCGCGGCCAGACTGCCCGCCTGAAGGGCGCACGCCATGCCGGCCGCTGCCAGCGCGAAACCTGTGACGAGCACCCCGCGCCGCCCCAAACGGTCGGAGATGCTTCCCGCGTACCAGCTGGAGACGAGACGCCCTCCATAGAACCCGGAGGTGACCCACACCAGGGTCTGGCCGCTGAGTAGGGTGCCAAAGAGGCTGAGAATCAGCCCGAACCCGGCGCTGGAGACAAAGAGGAGGACGGCCAGCGCCTTGCTCTCTGGCGAGCGGAGGACACCAAAGAGCTTGCTGATGCGCGGCTCTTCGCGAGGCACGTACTTGCGGGGCACCGCCAGGGCCACCGCGTTCCCGAGCACGCTCACCACCAGCGCTACGGTCAACAGCGGGCTCCATCCCCCGCGGGTGAAGAGCCACCCAAGAAGGATCACGCCCAGCCACTGCCCCAGGTGGGTCGCCGCGTAGAAGACTCCCGAGGCGCTGCCGTAGCGCGTGCGCGCCGAGGCATCCAGAACCTGGGTGCTACTGGCAATCCACATCGCCGAGGCACCCCAGCCCCAAAGCGCCGCCGCCGCCAGCAGCACCCAAAACTCCCGTGTGAAGATGGCAAACACCAGGAAAAGCGTGTAGGTGACCTGCCCGAGGAAGATGGAACGCTGGTCGCCCAGCCAGCGAATGGTATAGGCCGCCAGAACACGCCACACCAGGAAGGAAAGGTAGATCGTGGCCAGTACCCAGGAAGACTCGGTCACGGTGCGCCCGGTGACATCCTTCATGAAGCGAATGAGGTACTGCTGGAATGCGCCCGCACCCATGAAAATGAGGAAGAACGATGCCGAGAGCACCGCCAGATCGCGCGACATGACCGGCTCGCGCTCGGCCGGCGGGGGAGAGATTGTTGCACTCATGCGCTCACCTTAGCACGCCCGCGCTCCTTTGTCAACCGCCAATCTGGCGCGAATATATGTTCGTGTTATCCGTGTTCATCTGTGTCGATCTGCGGATAACGATACCTCCACGCGACCGATTGCGCCCGCGCGGGGGGCGCTCGCCGGCTCGCCCATAAAAAAAGCCGGTCCGGGAGAGCATCTGCTCCCGGACCGGCTCCGGTTACCCTTCGCGCCGTGGCGCGAGAGTCTTAGTCCTGGCGCGAGGCGCCTGCCGCGCCGGCAGGTACCGCCGTGTCGTCTGCTACGACGGTGGCATCCTCCTCGTGGTCGGTTACTTTACCAGCAGGTTCCGGCACGGGCTCCTCCATCAGGCGGATAAACTCGTCCGTCTCGATGGTCTCCTTCTCGAGGAGGACTTCCACGACGTGTCGCATCCGCGCGCGATTGGCTATCAGGATGTTGCGCGCACGGTCGTAGCATTCGTCGATGATCCGGCGCACTTCCTGGTCGATGGCGCTGGCCACCTCCTCGGAATAGTTGCGATCCTCCATGAGGTCGCGCCCGAGGAACGGATTGCCGTGGCGCCGGCCCAGGGTGAGCGGGCCGAGCTTCTCGCTCATACCGAACTCGCACACCATTCGCCGCGCCGTATCCGTGGCCCGGTTCAGGTCGTTCTCTGCGCCCGTGGTCACCTCGTCGAACACCAGCTCCTCGGCGGCACGCCCGCCAAGGGCGAAGGTGATCTGGTCCAACAACTCGCTCTTGCTGGTGAGGTACTTATCCTCTACCGGCAGCGTCATCGTGTAGCCCAGCGCCATGCCACGCGGCAGGATCGACACCTTGTGGACCGGGTCCACATGGGGCATGAGGTGACCCACAATGGCGTGCCCCACCTCGTGGTAGGCGACCATCTCCTTCACCCTGCCGCTCATGATTCGGCTGCGGCGTTCCGGACCGGCGACCACCTTATCGATGGCGTCCTCGAAATCCTCCAGCCAGATCTGCGTCTTCTCGCGTCGCGCGGCGATGAGCGCCGCCTCGTTCACGAGGTTCGCCAGATCGGCGCCGGAGAACCCAGGGGTGCGCCGGCTCAGCGCGTCCAGATCGACATCCTCGGCGAGCGGCTTGCCCTTGACGTGAACCTCCAGGATGGCGCGACGCCCATGGGCATCGGGGTGATCCACGACCACGCGCCGGTCGAAGCGTCCGGGGCGCAACAGCGCCGGATCAAGCACATCCGGGCGGTTCGTGGCCGCAATCAGGATGACGCCCGAGTTGGCATCGAAGCCGTCCATCTCCACCAGGAGCTGGTTCAGAGTCTGCTCCCGCTCATCATGGCCACCGCCAAGACCGGCGCCGCGCTGGCGGCCGACGGCATCAATCTCATCGATGAAGATGAGGCTAGGCCGGTTGGTCTTGGCCGTCTCGAAGAGGTCACGAACGCGGGAAGCGCCCACGCCGACGAACATCTCCACGAAGTCCGAACCACTGATGTGGTAGAACGGCACCTGCGCCTCGCCTGCGATGGCACGCGCAAGCAACGTCTTACCACACCCAGGCGGTCCCAGCAGCAGCACGCCCTTGGGAATCTTAGCGCCCAGCGCCTGGAACTTCTTGGCGTTCTTCAGGAAGTCGACTACCTCGGCCAGCTCCTGCTTGGCCTCATCCACGCCGGCCACATCCTCGAAACGCACCTTCGGCACGTTCTCGTTGAAGCGCTTGGCGCGGCTACGCCCGAAGGCCATGGCCTGGTTGCCACCGCTCTGCGCCTGGCGCAAGATGAAGAACCAGAACAGCGCCAGGATCCCAATCGGGAAAAGCACCGAGACGAGCAGCCCCTGAAGCATGTCCGAAAGATGCGACGGCTGCGCGTCAAACCGGACGTTGTTCTCCGCGAGCTCCTTTTGCAGATACTCCGTTTGCTTGAAGATCTCCGGCACGAAGGTTTGGAACTTCCCGCCCCTCTTGTACTCTCCGACGATCTTGTCCTTTTCGAACGTCACCTCAAGAATCGGAGACTCTGGCTTCTCGCGCACCATGGCAAGGAACTTCGAATAGAGGACCTTCTCCACGGTCTCCATCCGATTGCCGAACCGGCCACTTGCCAGGAACACGAGCGCACCAATGATAAGTATGGTAACTAGCGCTCTCACAGATCTACCTATGTTCAAAACGCTCCTCCGAAC
>JAAZEM010000020.1 GCA_012512265.1 Armatimonadota bacterium
GGCAACCCTCTATGGGCGCGGAGAGGGCGACGAGGTTGCCCCAAGCGCCCACCTAAACTGGTGAAAGGTAGATCGGCACGACCGTGACAAGTACGCAACCTGAGGTACGCCTTCTATCGGACCCGGCTGTCCAGGGAAACATCGCCCGGGCGGCGGCGAGGTCCTGCTACTCGCCTGAGCTGGTGCATCCGTTGGAGGAGCCCCAGGCGATGGACTTCGCCTTGTTCGACCGAGACCTGTACCATGCAGGGCATCATTCGGTGTTCCAGCACACGCATCTGACGTTCGCCATCTCGAAGGTCTCGCGTCACTGCGTGACCTCGTTCCTGCACGCGCACCCCTTCTACAACTCGTCGCAAGCCAGCCAACGCTACACAGCAGTGGGAGCGGACTCGTATCACCTCGCGGCGATGGGCGATGAAGCGCAGGGCATCTACCGGGAGACGGTCGAGGGTCTGGTGTCGGCGTACGAAGCGCTGGTGGAGATGCTGACGCCGCGCGTGGCGGCCCAGTTCCGCGAGCGCTTCCCAGAGCGCAACCCGGAGAAGTGGCGCCAGACTATCGCAGGCAAGGCGATGGAGGCGGCGCGCTACGTGCTACCCATCGGGATGCACACGCACCTCTACCACACGATCCCTCTGCTCACGCTCTTTCGCTACCGGCACGCGGTCCAGATGTGCGATGCCCGCGAGGAGACGGCTCTTCTGGTCGACGCGATGTGGCAGGAGGTGGAGCGGCGGGCGCCGGGGATCGAGGGGCTCTTCGATGAGGTGATGCACGAGAGTGAGTTCGCGGAGAACTTCGTGGATTGCCCCCGGCCGGACGTGCGGTGCGAGGAATTCGACCGCGAGCTGGACGACTGCACCGTACGCCTGGTGCTCCCGACAGGGCCGATGAACGAGCGGATCGTGGCCGAGGCGATGCGCGACGTCCTGGGGGTGGACCGTGCGTCCGCGACTGACCGAGAGCTGCTGATGTGGGTCCTGGATCCGGCGCAGAACCGCCCGGCGGGGATGACCCTGAACACGGGGATGCACAGCCCGTTGCTCCGCTGCCTGTCACATGCGCGCTACACGTTCCAGAAGGCGCTCTCGCATGCGGCGTTCAGCCAGGAGCAGCGGCACCGGACGTTGGCAGCGACCGGTCCGTGTCTGGACGTGACAGCGCCCTGGATCCCCGACTTCGTGGTGCCAGATATCATCGGGAGCGATCCCGAGTTGCTGAAGGTGTACGAGAACGCCATGCAGGTCGCGTGGGCAGGCATCCAGCGGCTGCACGATTATGTGGATGCCCTGAGCGGCTACGTCTACCTGCTACCCAACGCAACGCGGCTCCGCTTCTGGGAGTCGGGGAGCTACCTGGACTTCCAGCACAAGGCTCGGATGCGCCTCTGCCTGAACGCCCAGGAGGAGATACGGGAGAGTACGCGTGAGGAGGCTGAGGCGATCCGGTCGGTGGACCCGGTGCTGGGAGCCTACCTCCTGACGCCGTGCGAGGCACGCAACAAGGCTGGCCTGACGCCGCCGTGCCCCGAGGGGAGGCGCTACTGCGGGGTTCCGGTGCGGGCCGGGTAGCGCCCACCGGTGGACCCCCATACGCGACCGCATGGGGGTCCACCGGTGGGCGACATAGATGCTACCGTACGTCTCGCCTCAGCACGATCCCACGTGCCCGGCCGGGCGACCGCGTGATGTGCCCGTTCGCCTCCAGCCGGCGCAGGTGCCGGAGGGTCGTCTCTGTGCTCCGCTCAATCAGAGCCCCGAGTTCCCTGATGGTGGGCGGGTAGCCGGTTCTGTCGGCAAAGCTGCGGATCGTGGCGAGAACGTGGTCATCCGACAAGCGTGGGTATCTCACAATTCCATACTACCTTATGTTCGGTAGTCCGTCAAGCGGTGTAACGTCCTGCATATGAAGCACCCGCGAGGGGCGGACCAGAGAGTGATCGTTCGGGATTGCCAGCGAGGGCTCCGTCATGCTAGAATAGGGGTGCGATGGTCGCTAGGACTTACGCCTCCAGTGACCGCGAAAAAGTCGCTAGTATTTATCGGTTTCGGGCGGGGAATAGGGGCCACAAACCCTCATGAATGCTCGATTCCTGGCGTGCAGCCGGTCCTTAAGTTGAGGGCCTAGTGAGGGTTAACCTCATGCGGGTTCAAGTCCCGCCTTCCGCACCATCACTCGATATTCTGACCGAGAGTAAGGGTCAAAATACGAACTGCAGGGGGCCTAGCTCGCTAGACCCCCTGTTTCTTGTACGGGGTCGCTGCCGCATGCGGCTTCCGGAACCTATCATCAGCTTGCGAGGAGCCGGCAGATGCGGCAATCACCACCAGGTTTCAACAGACCGAGACGCTGGAATCGGGGCAATGGCGATGCCCTTACCCCGGACGAGTTGGAGTAGCAGGCACAAGCGTGGTCCTTGGATGGCGAGCTGGCGGATCTCGCCATCCAAGGACCACGCTCGACCTTCGCCGGATGCTGCTCACAGGGTTCCTTTGGTATGTCTGGGACCAGGGCGTGGAGTTCATTGGCGCCTCGGCCATCCGGATTCTCCTGCTTGGTTCAGACAGCGCGAGGAAGTGCGCTGCTAAGTACTCAAGCGCTCCCCTATGTAGTCCCGAATCCGCTGCAAGAAAACATCCTGGGCTGGTCTCGGTAATGCACGAAACCGTACGAAAAGCCCATCAACCTCCAACTCGCCGAGTCTCTGTTCGCACGCAGACAATGCATCTGACACCTGCTTGCGCTGTTCGGACGAGAGTAGGCAGGGCATCTGGCGCAGCTTGGAAAAGCATGCGTGCGCCTGCTCGGCGCTGTAGCCTGTGATGGCGCGCAGGTCAGGTACATTGGCACGGACCCACTCCTCGGCACGCTGCCTTCGCTGAGTACCAATCGCGTCGGCAATACTGTTGTAGATCATTTCCGGCTCAAGAGGGGGATCATCATTCGGGAAGGCGTCTTTCGTCTCGTGCAGGCACTCACTGAGGGCTGTCTGGAACGCAGCATCAGTGAGCGTCTCGTCTTGAAGACGACGGAAATGCCTCTCAACGAGCTCCAACTCTCGTTGGATAGCTTTCAAGTCGGACAGGTCGGTCTCTCGCCCAACGAAGATCTGCAGGAGGGCAGCCGCCTCAGCCCGCAGGTTCGCGAGGTCGCCGAGGCCCCGGACCTCCTCGATCTCGTAGAGAGCGGAAAGCCGCTCCTTGTGACGGGTGATCTGCCCCTTGTAGGCGCTCTCGAGTTCGGCAAGCTGCCCGAGCGCTTGCAGAATCTCTTGGTGTATGGCGCCGGCACGTTGGCGAGCAGTGGTGAGCAGCACTCGATAGTTCCCCAGGGAATCAAGCCAGGCATCCAAAGTAGCGATCGGCGTGCTATCTGTAGGGCGATTGCCCCGCTCCATCTCGCGGATCTGCCCGATGGCCTCATCCACCTTCTGAATCTCACGGTTCTGCAGCTCCACCTGCTGCACATGCTCCTCAAGCGCGGCACACTCCTCGGTTAGACCCAACGTCTGCAGATTCGCGCCCACGAGCCTACGCATATCGTACACCCACTTGTCCAGTTGGGTGTGGCTCCTGGGGCGCTGCACAGGAAGCCACCGCGGAAACAGCTGCTGTATCTGCAGCCTCGCCTGCGCCAATGGCTGGTTAAGCCTGTTGCGCTCCTCAGGAGTCCAGTGCTCACCCTCTAGCTTCCTTGCCATCTCTGCCAGGCTGGCGGCCCCCCAGGAGAGTCGAGGGAAGTCGTCCCGACTGATGCCTCTCTCTATCTTTTCAAGGGCATTATCGAGATCCTCGTCGAATTGGCGCAGCCGCGTTGCAGCGTCCCTCGAGTCCTTGCACCTACTCTCATAGCGGTAGTAGAGTTCAGACGGGACAGGGATCCGATCCGCCAATGCCTTTGCAGCACGCTCGCATGCCACGCGGCCCTGGAAAGTCATCTCAGAGTCCCACTTGTCCAACAGCCTCCGCCACTCCGATAGCTCGGTGCCGCTCGTAGCGACGATCTCGGTTGAATCGAGAATCGTGACGTCCAAGTAGTGGGACGGGAGGGCCTGGGGCAGCCAGTTCTCGATACTCGTCGCCTGACCCGCCCTCAGGAGGCTGAGGTCACCACGACGCGCGCCGATGAAGAGAGCCAATAGCAGGCCTGCCGAAGCAAGGTTGCAGCCTATCGGAGGAGCGCACAGTAGACGTAGCATGTCACCCAAGTTCACACGCTGAGGCACTCCGGCACGATCCGTCTGCTTTAGGCGACCTTCCAGGATGTCGCTCACATGCCTGACTGCCATATCCGCAGGCGTGCTTCGGAGTGAGCCATCTCTGTTGAGGACTCCCCAAGTGCCGTCTAGCACATTGTACGCCCGGTTCTTCTTCTGCGGAGCGTAGGTCGATAGCTTATCCCGGCTGAAGCTCCCTGCGAAGAGGTCACGCATAATATCGGCACAGTCCTTGGCGGCGTTGCCTCGGGCAGTGGTGAAACCATCGAATGGGAAGGGGATTCGTTCAGGATACACTGACGCAAACAGTGCTTCCAGCATCCGCTTAACGCGGGCTGTAGGAATAGGCGTGTCGCAGGCGAAGATCAGGCGTCGTTCCCGTTCCAGGCTTGCGAACTGCTCCTCGATCTCTTGGAGTAGGCTGCTCTGACGATCCTTGATAAAGGCACCATACCGTTCGCGGTCCTGGCCCCCTGCACCATCCCATAGTACCCAGTATTCAGCCAGCTTTTGGCCGAAGGACCCGTCTGCGTCGTGCAACAGGATGACGGCCAACGGAGCACCCGGTTTCAGATCAAGACCGCAAGATGCCATCTGTTCCCGAAGAACCCTGCGGACCAAGGCTTCGGCAGCACTCAGGTCGCTCTCAGGGCCCACGTAACAGTAGAACAGACGACCTTTGGGCTGGTCTACCGCGCGGGCTTCTGCCCACTCCTGCAGGGCGAAGCTGATCTGGGGCGTCAGTTCCGAAAGATGCGAGAAGTGGATTGCATACTTCCAGTCCTGAGTGGTGATGCTACTATCAGAGCCGAAGTCCGTTTCATAGGTCCTCCGCTCCAACCATTCCGACCCGTGACGACTAAAGATGGCCGCCCGGCTGGCTGCGTCCACGGCTGATGCCTGAGAGTCAAGCCAAGTAAGGAAGTGACGACGGGGCACTGCATCCCCGGCGATCTCGTACTGGCGAAGTCGCTCGTTCCACTCCAGGGCACCATAGTCGCCCTCGAGGGCGCGTACCGCACTGCCTACCGCGGAGGGGTCTAGCCCAGTGAGCTCGCCCAGCAACCCTAGGCAGTCTTCCTTGGATGCTACCTTAGCCCCTATCTTGGAGCTAAGGAGAACTGCCTTCAGTACGGCCCTTTCCGCTGCCGAGAGTTCCTGCTGGTAGCGTTCGAGCACGCTCTCGTAGTTCGCTGCGCTCGCGCCTTGTTGGCCATACCGCTCGGATGCAAGGAACTCCTCAATGAGGGCTTGGTTGCATAGATCGACCGGACGAATGACATGCCCATCCGCTCGATCAACCCCCTGTATCTCGGAATAGGTGTCGGCAAGAAGCGAGAGCGCTGAGCGTTGCTGCAGCGACTTCCCGACCGAAGAGAGCTTGCATAGCATCCACGTGGAAAGGGGATGCAGGGGCCAGCATCCATCCCGGAGAACGCGCTCGAAACGCTCGGGATCCACCCAAAGCGCGTGGTTCTGGGTGTCTGGGAACCAGCGCCGTAGCGACGTCTGAAGGTATCCGCCTGACTGCCGAGCAAGGGCAACCTGCCGCTCTACCGCGGCGGGCTCAGCCCTCTCAAAAAGATTCGCGATCAGCGTCTCAAGGTTGATTGAGAGGCGGACCTTCCGTACCGCATCGTATCGCGTGACGTAACGGTTCAGGTCCTCGCGTAACTCTGGAGCCACACGCGAAATGTAGGCTCTCAGCTCATACTGGATAAAGCACAGGAGAAACACGCCCTCTGCGTTGGCTTGGACACACTCGAAGAGCTGTTGGAGCGCGCCCGACCCGGCAACATGGGGCTTCTGCACGGCGAACTCCAGGTAGCGGCCGAACTCGTCGAAGAGGATCACCAGACCTCGGAAGGGCCTACCGGGGCCGCAGTAGACATCCTTGGTCACACGGATGAAGTCGTGCAGTGACTCCTGCCCTACCGCATGGATGGGGGCGCCCATTTTCGCCTCGAAGATGGCGCTGACATCCCGAAAAGCATCTTCGTCCTGACACCTCAGGCGCTCTGCGATGCTGTCGACTGTGCAGCCGGGCCCAAAGCGTGCCTCGAACTCCGCTCGGAGCGGCTCGAAAAAAGATAGCGTGAACTTGGCGGCGGATTGGAATCGTGGGCGTAGGCTCTCCAGCCGCTCCGTGTCAACGCCGTGTTTCTGCAGAGCGAGGAGTATCTGGCGCGTGATCTCCGAGCTCAGGTCAAAGTCCTGCATGCCGTTGATAGCGACTACCAGGAACGGCTCTCTTGTGCTCGCCAGCATCCGATCCACTGTCTCCCCGATCCCACAATCAGCCATGGTGAGGTTCCGTAGGATCTGGCGGGATGTATCCGAATCGGGGTAGCTGAGGAGCCATGCCAGAGTGAGCGCGAGATGCGACTTCCCAGTGCCATAACCCGCGATGGCCAACGCGAACGGTTCGTCCGCGGTAGCACCGGAAAGGCGCTCGAGGATATCTTGGGTGAAGCTAGCGGTATCCACGAGCCGATGCGTGCTGTCGTCCAGGTCCTCATCTGAGACGCCATGATAGTTGGGACCATGGAATACATAATGCCGTGCAGCCCGCTCCGCGAGCGAACGGTCATGCTCCAGCCACCCGACTTGGACAGCGCCGCTGAAGAGCAGGTCCCTCCGGAAGGTAACGAGTTCTCCGAGTCTCATCGCTCACTCTCGCTTCTAGGACATCTCGTCAAACAACCTTGGCCAGACTTCATCGGAAGCACTCTTCCTCTCGATGATCCACGGCCGCATCTGGCGATCAACCCCTAAGTAGCCCTTTCGCTCCATGAGCGCGAAAGCACGTTCCACATCGCATTCGTCCCACAGGCAGACATCAAACCACAGCGTCTTGCGTCGGAAGTCGGTGAATGTGATCTGCCCCTGATTCGGGAAAAAGGCGTCGAGCAAGGAGAGGATGAGTGCTGAGTATGGGATGGCGTAGCCATCAAGAACCGGCGCCTTGTTACGGGTGATTTGATCGCCGTCAGCGCGCAGAACTCCGGCACGTCCAAGCGCCGCATCGTCGAGGTATGCTCCGACCAGGGGGCCTATTCGGTCATTCCCAGGGCCACAGGCGCTAACCAAGTGGGCCTCGAGCTGAGGCCTGGTAAACGAGCGGCCGAGCACGGCTCGGCCAGTAGCGAAGGCAGCATGCCACCCGACAGCGCCGATGTCGCCACGGCAGAGGTTCATGTGCGCCAACCACTGCGTGACCTTCTCACCAAGAAAGCGGTCCTCCAGCGCAACAACGCGGCCGAATGGGGTCAGCACCGGCTGGCGTATCGCACTGCCCTTCGCTTGCTGCAGGTAGATGAGTCCCATACCGCGTGCATAATCGATGATCGCTGGCACCTTACCTGTCGAGGCTCCCATCGGAATGCCTGTCTCACGCGAGATGGTCTGAAGGTCGCCCCCTTTCCCCAGCGCAGCGTACTCCAGAAGTGCGCCAATCAGGCGCCGCTCTGGAACGAATGTCTTGTGGAAATTCGTGGGCAGCATTATCCGTCACACTCCACCGAGACGCGACTCGAGCGAGCTCACGCGAATGCGGAAGTACTTGCTCGTCTCAAGCTTCCCCGTTGTCTCGTTCAGGGCATGCCCAAGAGAGAAGCACTCCCCCCGTTTCAGCGATGAGAGGCGTTGCACCCATACATCAGCGTGGGTAGCCGTTGCCGTTTCCAGGATCTTCGAGAAGGAGCGGATCTCAGTGTCGGCTGGCCGGAAGAAGAGCTTGTGACTTGCCTGGAAGAGCCTGTCGCTCTGGTCCTTGCTGAGGTTGCTGAGCGTCTGAGTCGCGAGAATGAGTGAAATCCCGAACTTCCGGCCCTCCGTTAGGAACTGGCCGAGGGGGCTCTCTAGCCTATGATCAAGGTTCTGGATTTCGTCAAGCACGATGACCTTGGGCTGATCCTTGCTGCCCCTAGCTCGGTAGTACCAGTAGAGGTCTATCAAGGCGAACTCCGTGATCAGGCGCGCACTGTCCTTGATGAAAGTGGCGAGCTGGATGATGTGGCAGCGGGAGACATCGTCGCTGAATAACCGCTCCCAGCTTCCTTCCGCCTCGCGGCCGAAGGGGCGGGTGTCGACAAAAGGCTGGATGCGGCTGATGACGCTTGCCGCTGAGTTGGCAGTCGGTCCACCGACCGCGCGCAGATCCTCGAGCCGCTGCATAAGCTTCGAAAGAGAGAACGCGTCACCCTCCTCTTGGATGCCGTCACGGATGGCTGAGTAAAGCGCGGACTTCTGCTGATCACCCAATTGGTAGACTTCACTGAAGATGCCGCTGACGCGCCCGGCAGTATCTGCTGGCGACTCCTCGATCTCCAGCCCGTCGAACGTGCTGGTCTGCCGGCGGAAGGGGTTCACGGGCAAGGGCTCTCGCTTCACAACGTGCTGGGTTGGATTCAATCGTGCAACGGTAACGGCATCCAGCCGCGGATTGGTAAAGCCATTCGTATAGTCCACGATCAGGCTATTCTGCCCCGAAGCGGCCAGCTCGTTCAGAAGGGCCTGGATGGTATACGTCTTGCCTGTACCAGATGCCCCGAAGACCAGAATGTGCCGGTTGGGAAGATCAGGGTGCCCGAACTCCCAGTAAACGTCTCTCCCATCTGATGTCGTCTGGCCCAGCAGGATACGCTTCGGGACTCGCCCTCGTACGCCGGCTCCCGCAGAGGCCTCGGCATGAACTATGCCGGCGGTTCCAGCAGAACTGGCAGGGATCATCGACCCATGGTGACCACTGTCATCCACCGACATGGGTGGGTCGCCTGCCTGCTTGGCACAGTCGTTCATTGGCTTGGCGGGGCTTACTGTAGCCACCATACCGCCGACATCCTGGTCATATTGGCTCGCTTTAGGTTCACTCTCATCGACATCGGTCGGTTCTGCCCCTAGCGCGTTACCAGCCAGGGACCGAGGACTCGTATCCGTCTCAGCCGGTACAGAACCACCCGTGACACCCGGTGCCTCTGCGTGCCCCACCTGACTAGTGGGGTCAGCATCATCAGAGATGCTTGCTGAACTAGAGCAGGGCCCGCGACGCAGGGCCGGTTCGGTGCTGAAGATATTCCCTCTAGCATCTGTCAAACAGGCTGCGCGGATGAACTCCCTTCCGGCGGTCACCACGGAGATATCGATGCTGCCGCCGTCTAGGTTCAGATGCCAAGGCGATCGATGCCTCAGCGTACCGTCAGCAACATCGGTCCAGATACCCACAGCCGCTGCCTGCCAGGAGATGTAGAACTCCCCTTCGCTCAGCCGCTCCAGCGCCATGATTGCTTTCTGGTACTCTGGCCTCGATGTCTGAGCACGGCTGGCAATGAGCCGGTGGAGCTGCATCCACCAATAGCGCTGGTCGGGCGGATCATCGATACCAGTAGGCCGTCCTGGTTCACGCGGCCGGAAACAGGGCACGAGGCGGCGCAGACCACTCTCAATCTGCTGTCGGGCTTTCACTAGGTAGCCCTCTGATTGCTGGGCGAGTTTGCACTCGATGATCTGCGCATCCACACGGATGTAGCCATCCACAATGCGTGCACGCAGCCGTAGTAGGTCCGGCCGCTCCGCATCCTTCGTTTCGTCGAACCAATGGCGGTAGGCATCTACGGATACCAGATCGTCGCAGAAGCTATTGGGATCGGGCGGAAGTAGCTTGCGGATAGTGGCATAGGCGATGTAATCACGTACGTATTCCGAAGGTCCAGTCGCCTTCACGACCGAAAGGCCGGCAATCTGCGATGCCTCCCGAACGAGGCTCTCGGCAATCGCCTCGCGGGTAGTGGCATCCCAAGGGCCCAGGCAGCTGAGTACCTTGTCGCTGATGCGGCGGCGGACGTCTGCCATCGAGAACTGCTCTGTAGAGACCGTGTAGTTGTTCTCGCCATGGGGGCCAACGCCGGTGCCGAATCCTATGATCTCTCGGCTGTGCGCATCGCCAGCACCAGTGCGACGAAGCAGATACTCGTCCACGGAGGGATCGATGCACACGACCCAGGTACTACACCTGTGCGCGGCATCTACCACGGTTTCCCAAGGTTGATAGTTGCTCTGGCTGATCACAGCATGGCAATCTGATGGCTGGTGATGGTCGTTCAAGCGCGCCATCACCTCGGCATGGAGGCTGCCGAGAAGGAAGCGAGGATTACTCAAGACACGCTCTCGTTGCCTCTCAAGGCCTCCACCACGAACGGCACAGCAGGTCCGTTCTAGCACCGGGAACTTTCGGTAATCATCCGCCAAAGCTGGGCCCTCGCCCAGATCCACGAAGCTGCTCCTACCCGCGGTGATGAACTCGGTAAAGAGCATTACGTCGAAGCTGGCCCCACTGAGCAGTTTGGCAAAAGGCTCGTGGTCCGCTCCGGGCGCAATCACCCGGTGGGATATCGAGATCCGACAGTGAGCATAGTGTGCCTTTCCCTGCGCGCACTCTGCAACTTGCCAGCGATCACGCCACGATGAGATCCAACGCATGACGGAGGAATCGTCGCGGCTATCCGAGAAGATGGTAAGTTGCAGTGAGTAGGGGCGCTCATCGCGCCCGTTCATCGCATCTTTCAGGAACGCATCGATGCCCGCGACTACTGGCTGAATCTCGCGCCCGCAGTAAGCGCCGATGCTGATGCCATCTGAGGCATGGGCGTGTAGGCTGCGGTAGTCACCCAATACCTGGTGGATGAGTTTGGACGCCCGCGTCACGCGGAAGAGCTCGGTATCGGTGATCTCCTCGTCATCATCGGCATCGTCATCGAGAAGCAGGCGGGAGGTGACAAGAGATGCCGCTCCGCTACACTCCCCGACGAGGTGCAGATAGCCATAACTGCGCACGTTGGTATCGAGTGTCTGCCCATCGGCTGCAAGGGTACCGAAGATGGGCCACTGCATCTGCGCCAGGTCTGCCACTCGGTTCCAGTGTCGCTCGGAAAAGGCATGTTCCTCTGGGTCGGCCAGAGCCTGCCTTACGCAGAAGCAGAAGCTCTCGCAGAGAAAGGTGTGCTGGTGCCGGATCATGTCAAGCACGGCAGGATGCAGCGGCGTAACTACCGCGCCTTCCAATTGGCGCTGCCATGCCCAGTCCGACGCTTCGGCTGCCGCCTTGGGTACAACCATGAACGCCTTGAGGAGCAATGGGCCCGATACACTCACCGATGCATGTTCGATATGCTTGCGGTAGGCCTCGCGGTAAGCGGACTGCAGCCTGTCGAAGTCGCTGTTCAGCGCGGCGAAGAAGCCTGTGTGATGAAACGCGTGTATGAACCGTTGGTAAGCCTCGGCCAAGTCGCGCAGCGGTCTATACACCGCTTCGAGTTCATTCATGCCCTCAGCCGCCAGCAGGTCCGTCACGAGCCGGTCCTCGCTCTGCAGCGCAATGCTCAGCAGCCGGCAGACCTCGTCCGCGTCACGTGCCAGGAAGGTCTCTGGGATGAAAGGCAATCCGACGGCTGGCAGGGCGTCGCGCCCTGCCTGATAGTCCTCCCGTACGCAGTTGTAGAGATGCACCAGGATACGCGACTGATGGTGCGGTGGCAGGCACCAAAGGAACTCTTGCCGGTATGGCGCCTCGCCCTGTGCCATTACCACGACCACGAACTTCAGCGTCGGCTGCGCGGTGCTCGTTCGCGTGTAGACCAACGACACCCCTTCACCACCGGGTTCCAAGCGGCACTGCATCTCCACATCGCGCGGGCCATCCGCACCGTCGACCGTCAGACGGATCTGGTCCTTGAGGTAGCTGTCGAGGCCCCCGAGGACCTTCTTCAGGAAGGCCCCCGCCAGGTCTCGGTCCTCGTATCCGCTCTCAGCCTCATCGCCCGCATCGAAGTCGTGCTTGAACTCGACGCTCTCCAACGCGATGCTCTTCAGCCCCTCCGCCAGTTGCGCAGTGCTCGCGTCTGCGCCCTTCTTCCAGTCGGCAAGCGTGAGCCATAGAGCTCGTAGGAAGACCTCCGGCGCCAAGCCTCGGAGCTTCCGTGCCGTCCGCCTCATGCGAGTGCCACGCTTGCGATACCCGAGAATCTGGTCGTGGATGTAGACAAAGTCCGCCTGGCGCAGCCTATCACGGTCTGTAGTTGACCGGTCGATGATGTAGCGCTCAAGCGCGTCTATGAGCTCACCCAATGAAGAAAACGGGCCGAGGACGCTCTCCTCGGGCAGTTCATCGCTCTTGTCCTTCCGGAAGTTCTCGATGGCTGTCATCGCTCGGTCCCGTGACGTCGGCTCCAGGAACATGCTGTAGTTCATGAATTCCTGTGCGGGGGCAATGTAGCGGGTAGCCGGCGCCCGCGATCGAGAGAGTCCGGCCAGGCAGGGAAGGCCGAAGTCTGAAAGCTGAGTGAGCACCAGTTGGTAGGCCTCTCCTCCGGTCATCACCCCGTCCAGGTTAAGCTTCTCCAGGTAGAGGCTGATACCTAACAGATCCGCCAGGCCATGTTCGTAGAAGGTTTTCAGCAAGTCGGCGATGCGCTGGAACTCATCACGGTTGCCACAGGGATCCAAGTGTTCGCCCAGACGTTCCTTGACCCAGGACAGGAAGGAGCGCTTCAGGCAGATCTCCCAGATCGCACGCTGATCCAGACGGTAGAAGTCGCGCAGGCTGGCGCGGTCGTCGATGTGCTCGTAGCCGGCGATCAGGCTAACTAGGCAGCCCACATCCGCTGGTCGCGCCTCATTGCGTAGGCTGGTGAGGTTGTTTCCCTCGTTATACCATCTACGCTCACGGATGACCGCGAAATCGGCGCGCTCCCCTGCATCATTGGAGTCCTGCCATTCGCGTCCCAGGCGGTAGGCAATCCCATAGCGCAGGCGGGCGCCAAGTTCGGGGTGACGCGCGAGATGTTCCTCAATCTCTTCTCCAATGCCGCGCAGGATCCGCGACGGGTAGGATGGCAGCACGAAATGCAGCGTGCCGGCATCAGGAGTGCACTGCCTCGTGATATGCTCAACGATGGTCGATTGGATATACCTCATGCGTTTCTCCGGTCATCCCGTAGCTTTCCGAACGGATGCCGCACGACGGCACACGCATCCGAAAGCTCTGTCAGGAAGCCGCCTGCGCGCAGCATCTCGGCCAACCAGGACCCGCGCTCGGGCTGTACGGAGCTGTTGGCAGGCAGACCGCTCCAGAGGACGGCATCCGTCAGATTCTCACCCTCGACGGCAATGCCGTAGTGGCGGTAGAGACGCTCGATGAAGACCCGGTCCGTGCAGCGCTCCTCCGGCCGCAATAACGCCATGACCAGGTAGCGAAGGAGGCCGTCAGTCATGACGAAGCGTGCCCCGGAGCCCTTGAGCGGAGCGATGATGCCCAGCTTCTTCCCCAGGGAGAGGAAGAGCTTGTGACCATACTTGGTGTCTGCCTCTTTGTTAAGGGTCTTTAGGTCTGTACGGGCACCTGCACGCCCAGCATTGTCCTGCAGCGCCGGATGGCGCAAGGCCCGGTAGATCAGCGCCTGCACTGCCTGCAGGTTACGCTGGGATGCTAATCGGCTTGGTCGTGAAGCGGAATAGGGGTGTGTGAAGATCCAGGCGTATCCGAGTACCCCACCACGTCCGTTAGGAGCGGGCGGCTCTGCATAGCGCGCGCTTTGCGCACAGAGGCTGCGGAGCACCTGAAGTGTGCACCCCGTCATCAGCAACTCCAGGCGCTCGATCGGATCAAGTGCAGCCGATAGGACCCGGCTCAGTTCAACCGCGAAAAGATAGCCCTCTTGCCAGCTATCGCGCGGGCACCACCCGCAGACTTGCGCGTTGCTGCCATCACCCGAATCCTCATTGGTCAGTCCATGTGTTTCAGGGTGGAGCCCCTCTATGTACTCTACTAACCGGTCAAGGCTTCGCACCTGCACACCATAGACTGCAGCCAATCCATCCTGTAGAGATGCATGCAGAGTCTCGAGGCTACCCTCATTCTCGGTGATGCCGACACGCCGTGCGAGATCTGCGGTACTCTCGCTATCACGTGTCAGCGCATTGCATATCTGCAGGTATAGGAGTTCCCCTCCTCGTGCCATGAAACGGTGCTTCGAGACGCTGAAGAACGTGTGGAAGTGGCTCACTGCCTCGTTCCAGTCTCTTACATCCCTTTTCTTAGCGACCGTGTCGTTCCATAGCGTCTCCTGAGTGATCAGACTTGCCGTAACCGGATAGAACGTCTGCGCACACCATGTGCGGTTGAGTCCCGCTCCTTGGTACCCTCGGAGGAGTTCCTCAAGAACGCGTACAATCCGCTCAGCGCTCTGATCGCTGCTAATGCTACGGCGGAGGGCATCAAAGATCATACGGTAATGTTCCAGGTGTGTCTCATGCCTAGAGTCTGCTCTGGACGCACCGAGTAGAGCAAAGAGCTTCAGGTTGAGTCTGACGGGAGGCTTGTACCGAAGCTTCTGGTCGCTCCAGGACCGTAGAACCGACAATGGTGGCAACGGATCGCGGATCGGCTCCCCATCAGCTAGCCACTTGGGGTATGAGACAACCGAGAGGAACTCGGTAAGGTATTCAAGCACCGTCTGGTCTTGGAAGAACCGCAGGCCGAACAGGCGCATCGCAGGGTTCCGATCCTCACTCACGTCCAATGCTGGAAAAGGCTTCGGCAGCGAATCGATCATCGCAGCACCTCCAGGCCCTGATCCGTGATTGCCACCTCTATCACCTCGAAGCGGCGGTCGGGTCCGATGCGCAGTAGTCTGAGTTGGTTCTCATCGGGTGGGCCTGCTTCCTGGCGTGTACGCAGCAGACCCACCTTAAAGCGCTCCAAGCGGTCGGCATAGTACGCTGTTAGCTCTTGCGCAATCTCACCCTCGTAGCGCCGTGCCACGAAGTCGAGGAAGAAGAGGTCGAGATCCATCGCTACCCCCGACTCATGTCTGAGACGCCAGATGCCTCCGGTGTGTGGCACACCCTGGTAGCGTGGCAACACCTCGATCCGGAACTCCTCGGCTCGGAAGTCGGCAAGCACCACTTGTGTGGCGGCATTGCCATCGCGGCGGTTGAGCGTGATGTAGAGATGGTCCATTCCCTGATCCTCGGGGAGGCGTATCCCCGTGAAGAACTCCTGCAGCACCTGCAGCACACGCACGCGATGACGACGCTCCACCAGGCGCGGCATGGTATCGGTGCCTGGTGCAAACCGCATGGACTCCAGCAGCATTGGGGATTGGATGAAGGTGGAGAGATAGCGTCTGTCTTTCTCGTCTTCTAGAGAGCCGAAGAAGTAGACGAGGCGACGTGCCTGGCGGCGCACTGGGGCACCACATGCGCCGGCGTAGCCTTCGGCGCCGTCGTCTCCTTGACAGGGCTGCCTCAAGCGCTGGAAGACTGCCTGAGCACTGCCATGGAGCGGCAAGCCATCCCCCCCCTTCATCCACGCGCTGCGCTCGAAGAGTGGATCGAGCGTCACGCCAAACTCCGCTTCGCGCACGCGCTGGATGGGAACGAGCTGTCCTGCTTCCGGTAATGGCTGGTCACCATCGTCTCCGAAGAATAGATTGAAGAAGAGGGCCCCTGTGTCGGCCTCTGCCCGCGCTATCCAGGAGCGCTTTGCCAATTCCTCACACGTCCGGCCTCCCGTAATGGCGTAAGCCAGGTGCCCTGTCATCTGACGCATCGTCAGGCGCACGCCGTACTCGTAGAGCCGCCGATAGAGGAGCGCCACGCGCCCGCGTACGACCTCGGCGTGCTCCTGAAGTAGCCGGATGTTCGCCAGAATCGGGCACCCATCGGCGCATCCGCACCCATTGCACTCCTCCCAGTTCTGGGCATCCAACATGCGAGCGAATACTTCGCAGGCAGCGTCGATGCTGTCGAACCGGCCCAGATTGATCAGGAGGAACCGCTCGCCGAGGACCAGCTTGGGCTCATCGGCCTCCAGATGCGTCAGAAGCTCACTCTCGATCTGATCCTCCGGTAGTTTGAGTTTCGGGGCCGCCCGCCGCGCACTGTTGATGAGCGTCCCGGTGTTGGAGACGATCAACCAGGTGGTGTCACGCGCCCTCATCGCCTCCAGAAGGGTAGCCTCGCGCTGTTCCTCGGCCAGCTCGCTCATGTCCTTGATAATCGTCAGGTTCGCCCTGGGGATCTCCTCGCGCTGCCGGAGGGAACGGAGCTGCCCCATGACCCGCCGGAACACCTCTGAGGCGAGGGTCGTCTTGCCGTCTCCTGCATTGCCGGTCAATATCACGCTTCTTCGCTCCTCTACCAGCTTCCGGTAGAGCAGGTCCGCGAGAGGGTGCGGCACCATCACCCGGTCGAAGAGAGGATTGCCAACCTGGGACTCGGCCGTCGCGTTTTCGTTGCCCGCCGAAGCGCTAGAGAGTGAGTTCAGATAGCTTGTGAAGGGGTTATGACACGGCTCTGCTATCAACGGCGGCGTCACCAGCGCTTCTGGCTCGGGTGGCGGTGGCGCTACTGCGGGCGGTGTGGTGGCAGACACCAGCGCAGCACGCATCTCCTCGGCCGAGGCGAAGCGGTCGCCTGCCTTGGTGGCAACTGCTCTCCGGAGCCAAGCGAGTAAAGGATCCGGTATCGCGTTCGTGCCGCTCTCCGGAAGTTTTGGCGTATCGCCGACGACCGGGTTCTCGTACGGCCGTTGACCAAAGAGCCATTCCCACAGGGTGACACCGAGGGCGAAGAGATCGGCGCTCTCCGAGAATTGCATCTCTGTACCCAAGATACTATCCGGGGGCACGTAGCCGATAGTGCCCTCAAACACATCCACCCGTGGCTCGCCGGCGCTGCCGAGATCGAGCAGAACGGGCCGGTCGTCTGCCGTGATAGCGATGTTGTCGGGCTTGATGTCGCTGTGCAAGTAGGGCATTGGATTGCCGTCGGGGTCGGTGTGCTCGTGGAATGCTTTCACCCCCTCCAGCAGGCCGAGCGCGGTCGTGCAGAAGGTATCCAGAGTTGGCCTCTCACCGCGCTCGATTCTCTTCCGCAGCAGCTCCCCATCGACGAAATCCATCACCAGAAAGAAGCGGTCGTTGTGCCAGCGTCCGGGCCTGCCATCACACGTGACTACGTAAGGTGACTCGCGTAACTTCACGGCACCGGCGATGCGGGCCTCGCGCTCGATACGCTCCAAGGGTACCTCACGGTCGAAGAGCTTGAGTGCTACCTCGCGGCCGAGAAATCCTCTCGCCCGGTACACCTGAGTGTGTGCTCCTCGGCCGATACGTTCGACAATCTCATAATTGTCGTAACGGCTCCCTGGGTCCAATTCGGCGTTCAGCACCGTAGGCACGAGGGGGGGGCTTGCCTATCGGCACATCGGGGCTGAAGGCGTCGATGATGGCATCGACATCCGCCGAGCGCTGCACCCGGTCACTGACGATCATCTCGCGCAATGCCGCGATCGTCTTCGGAGGCACTTGGCACTCAGTAAGCCGCTGTAGCGCTTCGGCTTGAAGGCGGCCGCCATGGGCAGCAAAGTGCCGACTACTGGTGAACGGCTTTTTCCCCGTCAATAGCTCATAGGCGATGACACCCAAGCTGAAGAAATCGGTGCTCTCGTCGATGTCTTGGTCAAGCAGCAGGTCTGGCGAGATGTAGGCATCATCACGCAACTGTCCAGGATCGGTGATAACCGTGTGGCGCGTGCCTTCCTCACAATGGAAGGAGAGATCGAAGTTCGTCAGCTTAGGAATCCCGTTCATCATAAGGATGTTCTCGGGCTTCACGGCTCGGTGGTAGACTTCCACTCTATGGGCATGCTTCAAAGCTTCAGCAATACCACGACAGATACTAAGGGCCTCATCGATGGGGAAGGCGCCACTGCGCTCGGTGATCAGATCGCGCAACGTACCGACTTCTGACCAGTCCGAGTACTCTTCAATGTCCCCCTCATCGTTGTGATGGATCCATATCCGATGGATATGTGGGTGGTCGCCCATCTTGCGGATCGCGTCGACCGTGTTTCGTATCTTGTTGAGGATGCTCTGTCTCTTCTCCGGGGGCGTGCCGACCGGGAAGCGGAAGACCCTGATCCGCCTGAGACCCTTCTCAAGGCCGCTGATTGGTCGCGCGATGAAATCGACGCGTTCAGGGCTCTGAAAGAGATACTCCACCGTCTCATATCCTGGGATATGGTAGCCCTTGCCCGTCTTGGGTCGCTGCAGATCTCTGAAGAAGTTCGCGACCTGCATCACCTGCGCATCAGTAAGTGCAGATCTCGGAGCCGTGTTAGCCCTTCTCCTAAGGTAGGAAAGGAAGTCATCAATGCAGGCAAAGGTGGGGTTACTCGTGCCCTGTTCCGCGGCTATCTTGGGATCGGAGGTGCCCTGCGCGCGGATATCGGGGTGCGTGAGCACAACAACAGACTCGACCCAGAGCGGCGAGTACGTGGGAAACTGATGCTGGTAGATGCCCCTCAGCACCTTGCACTTAAAGGAGTTGTTGCGGTGTGGATCTGCCACACGCTTGCTACCGTTCCTCACCCAGGTATAGGGCGCAACCTCGATAGTGCCCGACCAGTGCTTCAGCTCTACTACCCAGATCTGAGTCCACGACACTACGACCAGGTCTACCTCCAGGTAGCTATTCGACTGCTTATCGTGGAGCAGAACATTGCTTATTGCTGCCGCAGTGTTCTTGGCGCCTTCCACGATCCTGGCGATGGCGTTCTCCTCATGAACGAAGAGCGACCGGTTGCGGTCAGCGATTGAGTACTTGCCCTTCTCATCGGCGATGGCCGAGGGCTCTTCCGGTTTGGAATATTCAGTGAGCATGGCGAAGAGGCACTCCCTCACACGGGTGATGCTGTCAGGTGCCTGCAGCAGTTCGTAGACATCATCATCTAGATATGCGTAGTCAACAACCTCGGTCAGGGCTCCCGGCCCCCCAACCGTACTCAAAGCCACAAGGGCCGATTCTTGGCCTGGTTTCGCTTTGAGATGCCAGAATCCAGAACTACTCAGGTGGAAGAAGGGCGTATATGGCCGGTCTCGATCAGTATCGCGCGAGTACCGCGAAAAATACTGCGTGAACGCCTGCCTCAACTGGTCGTTGAAATAGATGCGGTTCTGCGGATGCGCCTGCTGTTCGAGTTGGTCTACCGTGGCTAACAGGAGCAACGCCTTATGCGGCTTGAAGCCCTCACCAGGTGGTGACAGCGACCGGAGGCGTTGCAGGAAGTCAGTGAGCCGCATTCTGCCCCCCCCATCAAAGCACGATACAATACTACTGCACACCGCAAGCCCCCCTGCCCGCTGCAGCAGAGGAGTGACCATTGCCGACAGCTGCCCAGCGTGCCTATGACTGCACCCTCAAACGTAGGGGATAGCGCTACTAGAGCGAACAGATGAGGCAGGCTCGCTCGCTATCATCGCCGCTCAGTACGTCAGCTAGCGCTCTGTTCCTGTGCCAACGCGCCGCCTCAGAGATACGCCGCGCGTGCTCCTCCCTGATTTCCGCGACGCGTTGTGGGGTGCTTAGCTCTCGGAGACTCTCGCGCTGCACCCATGTGTAGCGCCCTCCCGTAGCTGGATCGTCCTTCTCATACTGGGCGGCGCACTCGAAGAGATCTGGGTGGTTCTCAAGAAGGCCTACCCACTCAATCCGCTGCTGGAAAAAGCAGAAATAGCAGCCCGAACGCGAGCGCCAGCGGTAGTAGTCTGGCATCCCTAGCCCGCTCTCTTCGAGAAGCCGCTCGATGTCCCTCATTCCCATCTGTGCATCTACAAACGGGTAGCGTGCCTCCACATTGGGCTTGTGCGATATATAGCCTTTGCGGTCGGGGTTAGCCTCATCGTAGCGGATACCGATGTAGCTGATCACCGGATCGTCGCCAACATACTGCTCGAAGGGCCTTAGCTTCAGCAATTCTGTGCACCAACGCATGCGCGGTGAGGGGAGATAGCCTCGCCTTATCTCGAGCAGACGGTCGAACTCATCATCATGATTCCTTAGGATGATGACATTGCGGGCTGCCCATCCAGCAAGCTGGTTGGGGCGATACTTCGCGAGCTCCTTTGTCGCCACCACCTGCGTGCCCTTGCCCAGATAGGCTGCCAGACGGTCGATGTACTCGTATGTCTCCGGCAGTTCCTTAGCCGTGTCGCAGAAGACGTACTCCATGGTCGGTACACGATCGCGCATATAGACAGCCAACGCCGAGCTATCTTTGCCCCCTGATAGGGAGAGTATGTGGCGAACCGGTTGCGTCGATTCGATATCAATGCTACTCATCTGGGGAAGTCCCTTCACCATCCATTTCCCTCACCAATGCGAGTAGGGCTGCGCGCATGATCCGCGTTGGGATTCCCGCAGGCAGCAGCCCCCTTAGGTAGGTTGTGATTTCACGACTTCTCTCTTGTTCCTCGGTATCCAGACGATCTACGGAGCTTATGCCCATTGCTGCCATCGCTTGCAGTAACTGGCTTCCAGCACTGTATGCACGCGCCACACAGCGATCAGCATCCGCATCTGTCCAGGTCCGGGGCGGCCTTGATGCCAGGTGGGAGAGAACCCTCTCGAGCGCCGTGTCATCATCATCCGGGAGGGCGGCACCATGCACAATCGGCCGAAGCGCAGGGTCCACGGGACACCCATCCAACTGCGCGGCCAGGTCTCGGAGTTTCCGCCAGCCATCTTGGCCGAGAGGCATGCCGCTCGCCTGCAGAAGGGCATCGCGTGCTCTGCCGATGGCATCCGGGCTTACCTCCGCGAGGGTCCGGAACGCTCCATTCAGCATTACGAAGAAGTGCTCTACGCTCGATGCGTCAATACTGCTGCCCCCAAGGGGCTCTAGACCCAATGCGGCGGGCACATCAACGAAGAGCATCTGCTCCGGTGACCGGCTCCTCTCGAGCGCTTCTCGAAATGCCAAAACGTGACCTGGCACGCGCCGGGTCTTCCTAGCACAATCAGGCAGCGACTTGTACATGCGCAGCAATGCCCTCACGACTGGGACAGTCGCGCTTGGAGTCCCCAGCGCATTGGCGATCCGCTGTACGACGGCCGAGCGGTCGCCAGTGACACGGCAACCGGCGACTGCGAATAGATCCGGTCGGCGGACCAGGAGTTCGAAATCGGCTACGCCCGGCTCTGGGAGGAATGTGCCCTCACGGTAGAGGGTGATCTCGTCAGCATGGGCAAGGAGCAGGGCGCAGAAAAGGATGGGCAGCACGCCGAGGGAAATCCCATACGGGGGTGCCATAAGTCGGTCGTAGAGCGCCGTCAGTGGACGAGGTTCGGGGGGGTCTGAGAAGATGAAGCGCTCCATCTCATCCCAGGCGGAGCGTAGGCCGGCCGGATGGTCCTCAGGAGGCGCGGTAAACTCCCAGTCACCGGCCTCACGTGGGCGGTGAATGCCCGTCTCGAGAAGCACACACTCGTACATGCTGCGCTCAGGGGGATACCCCTTGATGTCCAAGCGTGCCTGGGTCGGGGAGATCAGCATCGCCTCGATGAGGTTGCGACGGCCTGCCGCAGCCGCCGAGGAGAGGCTGTGACGGTTCACCAACTCGTTCCTGAGGCGTGGCGCGTACGGATAGGTCTCATCCGCCATCCGCGATAGAAATTCGGAGAAGGTGCGCGTGTTGTGGATACTCGTCTGGGGCTCACCGCGGTAGTAGAAGGTGGCGGAACCCTGGTGCGGCCCAAAGAGGCGGTCCCACTCACCCCGAAACGCCGCCTCGGCCTCGGCACGCCGGGCCGCCAGCTCCCTACGCGCAGCCCGATCGCCCTGAAGCCCGGCGACATGCTCCTCCACGTAGTGCGAAGCCTCGATCTGCTCGACCGCATCGCGGAGCGCCTCCGTTTCGAGCGCCACCGCGGCAAGGAGATGGGTACTATCTACAGGCATGTTTCGCAGGCGCTGCTCGGCTTGGGTTAGCTCTTCTCGCGTCTCGGCCAGGCACAGCAGCAGTGTCAACTCCTTGCCCATTTCACGGATCGTGGCATCCAGCCCGCTAGCCGTGCAGATGCGTGAGCCAACAACACGCATAGTGCCCGTCTCGAACGAATGCCTCCGGGCGATGAGACGCGGCGGCGGGCAGAGGGCTGGATCACGGGCGACGCGCAGGACGGCCCCGGCCCCCAGAGTGCTCCGTGCTCTGGACATCTCCGCCTCGACGTCGATGTCACCCCCTTCCCATAGGCGGTAGGTATCGCGCACTCGGCTGAATACGATCAGTCGCCTTGCTTTCAGCTCTTCCAGGGCGGCAGGCACATCGACCTCAGCACCGCTAAGCCCGGTGAGCGCCAGTTGGAGGATCTCCAGCTTAGCGGGAAGGCGCGCATCTTTGAGGATTCCGAGGAGAGCCACGCACTTGAGCACCCGGCGCGCCGCCACGGAGAGATCCGTTGCACGCTCGACGCTGTCGACAGCCTCGGCCCACAGCCGGCTTACTGAGGATGCGCTCCACCCACCAATGAGAACACCTGCCGCATAGTCGAACAGGGAGTCGAGCAGGTAGAGAGGCGGATCCGCAGGATCAAACCGAGTCTCCCGCAGGAAGCGTCCGAGGGAGTGTGGCTCTTCGCCCGAGAGGAAGTTGAAGACACTGCGATAACTCTGCCCAGCCCGGCCGAAGAGGGTCGGCAGCGCGAGAAGGACAAGCGGGTGCAGTGGGTAGGCCGCCCGCGCCAGACTGCCCAGCTGATTCGCGATCCCTTGTTGAGGCAGACCAAGGAGAAGGCACTCTCTGCTTAGGGCATCGACCGCTCCATTGAGCGGCAGATCGGAGCTGTGCTGGAGCGCTTATCCAATGAGGGTGAGCTGCTCGATGTCGTCCGGGTAGAAGGGCAGCTCACGGAAGCGCTCTCCAACCTTGGCCCACTCCAACTGGTGGGTCCGTCCGATCCGGCGGGCATAGGCCCCGGCACTCTGGTGCAGCACGCCAATCATCAGCAGAGGCGTGTCGCCACTGCGGGCGGAAGCCTCCGCTAACTCCTGGAGGACGAAGATATCTCCATCCTTTGGGTGGAGAGCGGCATATTCAAGGAACTTGCCCAGCTCATCGATGATGAGCAGGATGCCTCGCGTGCCCGCCAGGTACGAGAGCTGGGCAGCACGCTGATAGATGCTCGCTACTTGCTGAGGAGACGGATTGGGTTCGGTAAGGCTATCGTCCATCTCCGCCTGCAAGCGGGCCAGGATCCTATGGTGGCCGTCGCGCTTCAGCGAGTGGACAAGACCCTTGACCAATGCACGGGCCAACGGCTCTCTTGCGCCCACCAGGAGGATAGGCAGCAGGGGACGTTTGGGTGACTGTATCGCATTGCCAAGCGCCGGGTCGACTCGCGCGAGTTCTTCGAGGAGTTCCGGTGTGCCGGCTCCCCCGAGCAGGCGCGCCAACTGCACGCAGAAGGCGCTCTTCCCAGCGCCGTACGGTCCGACCAGGATCATCGCGCGGTCGGCATCGCGGGTGAAGGAAGATGCGACTTGTGAGATGATTCGGTAAGCGGACTCGGTGAGGTGGTAACGTCCGGCCGTGCTGTTGCGGAAGTCCGATGCCAGATGAACCGAACGCATGTACCTACTTTTCACCCAGACCAAATCGCGGAGAGGGCGAACTCCGGTCATCATCGTTCCTCTCCCTGGCTGCCAGCCTGCTCGTAGTGCGATCGCAGGATGGTCATGGTGTCTTCGAGAGCGTGTGGTGTTCGGACGACCTGGCGTAAGATCGCGGTATCCTCAAAACGGAATCCCCATTCCGGTCGCTTGGCGAGACGATCCAGGTAATCGAGGATGGCGTCTTCATCCAGCTTGAACACGATACCGGGGCTACCTTTCTCGTAGGCAATGTCGCGAAGTGAGAGCGTCATCGCTTCGGGGCAGTGCCATCGCCAGAAGCTCGCCAGCGCATAGCAGAAGACAGCATCGGGCAGCGTCTCCTTGGGCCCGACATCAAAACGGAAATGCTTATCGAAGCTCGAACGAATAAGGCCTAAGCTGTGAAGTGGACAATCCAAGTTGTCGTCGCTCATCATCTGGTCCCTGGCGGCAACGTAGGTGCGCAGGAGGCACTCCACGTCGCGTCCGATGGTCGCTCGCGCTGGGACCTTGGTCACGTGCGCAGCGGCGCCCGCCAGGACAGAGCTCACCATGTCTTCCTTGGAGAACTCATACTCCCGGAAGGCGTTGAAGGCCCAGACCCAAGAGAAAGCCAGGCTTCCCGGGCCGGCTAGCTGCCAATGCAGCAGCCAGAGGGTCGCGTCATCCTCTAGGTACGGGTCCCACCCGCCGACGCCACGCTCGCCGAAGATCGAGGTGCCCAGGAGTGATGGCTCCAGTTGTCGCCCTCGCGTACCCGGGCATTCCTCCGCCATGCCGGTGACAATCAGCCAATGGCGGATGCTGCCCACCATGTTCTTGCCAACCCCCAACGTAACTAGTGCTCGCTCGTTGGTAAAGACACTTCGGCCCCCGGCGGTTGCATCATTGAGGGCATCGATCCCTTTCTTGAGCCACCCCGCACGCAACGGAAAGGTCTGGTGCCCAGCAAAGGATGGGTTCGCAGGGAGCAACCGACCGTGCGGGATTCCGGCTACGTCTGTGTTAGTGTCCATATACGGATTCGTCTCTACATGATCTCGGGAAGGCAGCTCCTGGTTTGCCCAGGACGCCCTGGGCCTGTCACGGATCGCCTATGGCCCATGACAATGTACTGGTCCAACGTGAAACGGAGTTCCCCGGCTCAGCCGATTAGTGGGGCGGGAGCCCCTACGTGGGTTTGTCGCTTTGGTGCGATCCCGAGGTTGTAGGTCGTGGTGGGGCGGCGCGTAGCCACCCCACTCTCGGTCTGCGCCCCTGGGTCGGCGCTCGGGTCGCTCCCCAGCGTTGCCCTATCCTCCGCCCAGGCCATGATGATCATACCACGCTATACGCGCTGGCGCAACCTCGGGTTACGCGGCCAGAGCCACCGGCTCGTCATGGATTGTTGCCCGCGCCTCGCTGCGGCGGATCGCCCGGCGCTGCCTGGCTTGCTCCAGCCGCCGGTCACGTTCGGCCAGTATGTGTTGCTGCCTTCCTTCCAGCATGTCCTTGGGCGTAACGTAGCCGATGGCGCTATGCAGGCGCTCCTCATTGTAGACGCGCACGTACTCGGCGACGATCCGCCGGGCGTCTTCCAGCGACAGCGGGGTGAGCACCCGGATGCACTCCCCTTTGACCGACCGGTGCCAGCGTTCCAGCTTTCCGTTGCTCTGCGGGTAGTAGGGTGAGGTGCGCACGTGCGTCATGCCGCACAGCCGGATGAACTCCTTGAAGTCGCGGGCGATGAACTGCGGCCCGTTATCGGAGATGATCCGGGGGCTGGCGTGGGGGAACTTCTCCCTGGCCCGCTGGATCACCAACTCTACCTCGCGCTCGGTCATGCTCTCGCGGATCTCCCAGTGGATGATGTAGCGGCTCCACCCGTCCAGGATGCTGCACAGGTAGTAGAAGGTGCCGCAGATGTTGATATAGGAGATGTCGATGTGCCAGTGCTCGTGCAGACTCAGGGGCTGCTCGAAGCCCGTGCCCTTCTTGGAGGGGGAGTAGCTCTTACGCCCGAACAGGTCGGCACCCTTGAGCACTCGGTAGACTGAGCTGGGGCTGACGCACACGATGTCCTTGTCGATCATGTCAAAGGTCATGCGTCGGTAGCCATCGAGGGGATGCTCCCTGGCATAGGCAAGGATGTCCTGCTTCTCCCAGTCTTCGAGCCAGTGGTCGCGGGGGATCCAGGCGTTATGCTCGTTGACCTTGCCGTAACGGCTGCGCCAGTCATAGAACTTGTTCTCGCGCACCCCCAGCCAGGCGACGATCTCCTTGGCGGCGATGTCCGTCTTGTCGGACCACTGGCGGACGAAGTCCACCACGGCGTCACGCGTGTCATGGGGAACCCATGCGCCGTTCAGGGCTCCCCAAGTGCTTTGTTTAGGCGGACGTGCTCTTCCATCAACTCGGACAGCACCTCGTGCTTACGAGTGAGCTTGGCTTCCAGGGCCGCGATCCGCTCCTTGTCCGCCGTGTTCTCACGAGGATGCTTGGTGCGGAAGGCGACCGCGCCCTGCTCGAAGAACTGCTTCTGCCAGAGGTAGAAGGTGTTGGGATGAAGGCCGTACTCCTCGCACAGGGTGGAGATGGGCACCCTGTCGAGCAGGTGGCGACGAAGGATGGCTACCTTCTCCTCGGGTGTGTAGTCTCCTTGGCGTCTCGGCATCTGGTTCTCCTAACGTGTCCTTAGCAAGTTTCACGCCAGGAGAACTCCGTTTCCGACTGGACTGCTGCAAGCAGGACCGAAGCGTCTGGTATCGAAAACTGATTTGTCATCTCTGGTGCCTCCCGATATGGTTGTGGTCTACTAATAAGTTCGGGGGCACCAGAGGAAATGACTCCTCACGATCTTTTGTTCGCACTCTCCCCACGCAACTCGGTCCCACCCCATCCAGAGGGATTCCAGCAGCAGCGGGAAGGTGCGCTGCGCCTGGCAGATGGGCAGATATTCATGATCAAGGCGCACCTGCCGGAAGGAATACACTCGCGGTAGCAGCAAGAGATGTGTTGGACTTCCTCATGAAGCACGGGGTGTTGCAGTGGGGACGCTACCATAACGCACTTGCGAGGAGGACGATTGGTGGATCGGGCCCGACTCACCGAGAGTACCGAGGAGCAAAGCCTTGATGAGGGATTCCTCAGTGTGCCCCGGACTTCAGCAGCGCGAGCGCATGTAACTCACGCGCATAGGGAATGTAGGAGACGACCGGCAGGAAAAACGCACGTTTGCTCGAACATTTACAGTGAGGTTCCATAATGATCGACGCGGAGAACTACCACCGGCTGAGTGGCGAGATTGGGGATTGCGTCCGGGAGGATCGCGCCATGCTGGACCAGCTGCGCAGCGAAATCCGCCCTTTGGCTCACCAGGTGCGGCGCATCCAACCCCGCTCAACCACGTCTATCGCCGTGGTCGGCACGGATGGTGGCAATAACCGCGTCCAGTTTGATCCCTTCCTCATCCAGATCATACGCGTCGTCGATTCGAGCAACAACGAGTACTGCCTAGAAGCCGTGACCCCTTCGACCAACCTGGCCGCTTTAAGCGCCGCCCAATTCAGCACGGACGGAAGTCCTCAGACGGCGCTGGGTCGGATGATGGCCTTCCTGAACGTCCGGCATTTGGCGGAACTGAGCGACATGATTCATGTGGACGGCCAAGGGCGAGCGATGAGCCCATCCTGGATCCGGATCTACCGTGAGTTGGTCGAGTGGGCTGTGCTCTTCTCAGTGGTCCGTGAGAAGGAGTTCGGCACCGACACGATCATCGTGTACGACGGTCTACTGCGCAGTATCGTCTTCAGCGGCAACCTCTTCCAGCACTACCTCGATGGCCTAGGAGCGGCGATCTCGGAGCACTACCGTCGGAGCCGCCGCCGCATCTACCTGGCAGGAGTAGCGAAGAGCAGCAAGGTGCTCGCCCGTTACCGTTTGGCGATGCACCTGGAGCGCATCCTCGCTACTACCTATCCGGCCTACGTCGAAGTGCCCCCGGAGGTAGAACAGAAGGCGTATCTGTGGCCGCAGTACGTGGAGGATGCGGACCAGCGAGAGGAAGAGCGCCAGGTAGTCAGACTGGCGGGTGGCAGGCTCTTTTTCGTGAAGTTCGGGAGCGGCGTCTTCGATCCGATCTGGCCCGTGGATATCTACCAACCCCAGGCAGGCGAAGCGCAGACGATCCTCGGCTGCATGCTGGCGGACGCTATCAACGGCTTCCCCGTACCTTACTACCCGCTCTGCCTGCAGAAAGCGCACGAGAATGCTGCGATGGTAGACATGGACTTCGATATCCTGCAGGACGCCATCTTCGACGCCATCCGGACAACGTTTGCCGAGGACGCCCCCGAACTAGACACCTTCCGCTTCCAGGATGTGGACGTATCACAACATCGCTATAGCTAGAGGGGAGAGAGCATGCCGAGTATCGAGATGTTCCCTCGCGAAGAGGTGGTGGGCGTCTTTCGAGGCTTCCAAGAGAGTGGGCTGGAATTCCATGCCGACTTGGTGCTCCCCTATCGCAATGAATTCCAGAACCTCCCGATGCACGGCCAGTTCCTCCTGGTGCAGCTTGAGACGCCAGACGAGGCCGTGTTGGGCCGGATCGCGTCCTTCTCTGCTGAAGGGAAGCTCTCGTCTGGGCTGGGGGAGGATTTCAACATCCGAGCTATGCGCGAGAACCGTCAGGTCCCGGAGGAGTTGCGCGAGAACTACCTGAAGTACCGCGTGAACATCCGAGTCCTAGGCGTGCTCCGTGCTAACGGCAGGGGCGGGCTTACCTTCGTGCCCTCTCACCGGCGTCTGCCACACGTAGGCAGTCCGGTAGCATTCGCCTCTCCACAGGTACTCCGAGAAATCGCTGGGCACAACGGCGCCGGTGCCGCCATCGGCTACTTTGCCCTAGGCGAGTACGTTTACGCAGCAGGAAGTGAGGGCTTCAAGCCTCTAGAATGGATGCAGGTGCGCTCTCCCGAAGTGCTGGTGAAGTTCCCCATCGACAGCCTGGTGTCTCGGCGCTCTTTCATCTTCGCCCGCGCCGGTTTCGGCAAATCAAACCTGAATAAACTCCTCTTTAGCAAGCTCTATGAAGAGACACCCACGGTACTGAAACGCGGCGGAAAACGCGTTCCTGTGGGCACAGTGATCTTTGACCCCGACGGCGAGTATTTCTGGCCGGATGATAAGGGGCGCCCCGGCCTGTGTGATGTGCCCGCCCTGCAAGATAAGCTCGTAGTATTCACACCCAGGAGCGGCCCGAGCCAGTTCTACCAGTCGTTCGTCGCCGGCGGGATCAAGCTGGACATCCGGCGGCTCAAACCCGCTGATGTCATCGCCATTGCCCTGGGACCAGACCGACAGGAACAGCAGAACGTGCGCAAGCTGCGTGGCCTGGACCAGGGGCGATGGGAGCGACTCGTCAACATGATCGACGCGAATGGCAACGCCACTCCCCTGCAGGATATCGCCGCCATTCTCGATCTAGAAAAAAGCGGCCAAGATGCCGAGACGCTGGCGGCACGGGCAAACATGACCGCCATCGTGCGTATGCTCCATGACAAGAGCAGCCAACTGATGGATCTCCTCATGCGGGCGCTCTCCGAAGGTAAGCTGTGCGTGGTGGACGTCTCACAGATGCGGGGTACACAATCGCTGGTGCTCTCTGGCCTCATTCTTCGCCGCATCTTCAACCGCAACCAGGAGGAGTTCACCTCGGCGGAGCCGCGCACGATCCCAACCATCGCCGTCGTAGAAGAGGCCCAATCCGTCCTGAACGAGGGAGCAGCAGGCGCGGAACCATACATCTCCTGGGTGAAAGAGGGACGCAAATACGACCTAGGGGCGGTCTTGGTCACCCAGCAGCCAGGGAGCATCCCCATGGAGATCCTGAGCCAGGGAGACAACTGGTTCGTCTTTCACCTTCTCTCCGCCGCCGACTTGATTAACCTGCAGCGTGCAAATGCACACTTCAGTCAAGACCTCCTCAGCGCGCTGCTGAACAAGCCGATCCCCGGTCACGGCGTGTTCTGGAGTTCGGTTGCGGGAAAGCCCTACCCTGTTCCGCTCCGGGTGCTCTCATTCGAGCAGATGTACCCCGTTCTGGATCCCGACTACAGCCGGGGGCCGGCGGAGACCTATGCGGCCCGGCTGAAGGAGGAATTCCGGCGCACGCTCGCCCAGGCCGAGGCCGGGCGCCCAGGCGACCGGAGAAATCTGAGCGAAGTCGGTGACCTATTCTCCGAGCTGGATCCCGAAGCTTCCAGTGGCCCTGATCCCCTCGCACTCTATGAGGAGCACGCCATTACCGCCCTCAGCAAGAACCAGCGCCTGATGGCAAAGCTGCGGGGCAACGGCGCATCGTGGGGCGAGGTGAAGTACTGCCTCAAAGAGAACCTGCCCGCTACGCTGGACGACCGTGACCAGTTGGCCTACCAGCTTGTGCCCAAAGCCCTCGACGCAATCCTAGGCCCGAGAGACCAGGGCGGCTGGCACTCCTTCCGCGAAGGAGGGCAGGCTCGGGCCAAGGCGGGCAGAGGCGACGGCAGGTGATCTAATGACCTAATTGTAGAGGCACCGCATGGAGGAATGCCTCGGGCCCGCAAAACTTCTGCTTCACGAACAGGATCCGGCTGCCAAGGGGGCGAACAACACCCCAGGGCTATCTCTTCACGCCACACTCTGCTTGACAGGCGACCCAGCTTGCGCCGATTCACGCCACGACCAGCACCCAGTTGGTGACGCCGTGCCACATGAAGCCCACCGGTGTCCTGCGCCTGCAAGCTGATGGAGATGAGCATGAACCAGATCACCCCGTCGCCCGGAAATGTCATCCGCGCCCGTCACCGCCTTTGGCGCGTGGATGACGTTCGCAAGAACATAGCGTATGTCACCAGCATCGATGGAGGTGACACCGAGCAACATCAATTCTATATCCCTTTAGAAGAGATCAAGCGCGGCCAGCTGGAGCGGCCAGACCCCAACCGGGTTGGCACGCCCCAGTTTAACGACCTGCTCCTGCGCGCCTACCGGCTCTCGATGCTGCACGGCACGGCCCCGCTCCTCAGCCTGCAGCGCAGCAGCGTCATCCCCACCGATTACCAGCTGGTACCCGTGGTGATGGCGCTCGACATGCCGCGTGTCCGCCTGCTCATCGCCGACGACGTCGGCCTAGGGAAGACGATCGAGGCGGGGCTGATCGTGACCGAGCTCCTCGCGCGGCAACGAGCACGCAACCTCCTCGTCATCTGCCCGGCTAACCTGCGCGAGCAGTGGCGCGAGCAGCTCCGTCGCTTCTTCCATCTGGACGCGCGCATCATCTCCTCCCGCCACCGCCGTCAAATGGAGCGCGAGCTCCCCGTTGGGGCCAACCCCTGGGAGTTCTACCCGTTTCTCATCACCTCGGTGGACTATGCCAAGGAGAGCTCCATCAAGCACCAGATCCTCGCCCAGCGGTGGGACATCGTCGTCATCGACGAGGCGCATGGCGTCGCCAAGCCGCACCAAAACACTCCCGACGAGGAGGTGGAGATGGAGCGGTGGAAGTTCGCCCAGGAGCTGGCTCAGTCTGAGAAGGTGAATCATCTCCTGCTTCTCACGGCAACGCCCCACTCCGGCTATACCGACAGCTACGCCAGCCTGCTTCGCCTCCTCGATGTGGGCGCGGTCAGCGGCCCAGACCACCTGCCACAAATTCACCGCGAGGTGGCACGCAAGCACGTCTGCCAGAGGCGCCGGCGCGACCTGGAACAGTGGTTTTCCAGCGGCGATGGCCAGGCCAGCCCCTTCCCCGAACGCGACCAGGCAGAGATCATCGTCCCGATCGGGAATGCGGAGCGGGAGGCCATCAAGGCGATCCGCGAGTACGGCGCGGCGGTGATGGAAACAGCGCTTGGCACGCGGCACTACTATATCGCCCAGTGGACCGTACTCCACCTTCACAGGCGCGGCCTCAGCTCGCCAGAGGCGCTGCGCCGCTCGCTTAAGCGCCGCGAGGAAAGCCTCCAACAACGGCGCAACCGCCTGGAAATAGACGCCAATGAGGCAGATCCCACGGTGCCGGCCGAGGTAGCCCGGGCGAACGTGCTGGATACCGACACGGGCGAGCGCATCGATGAGGAAGAGGCCGGACGGCGCGTGGAGCGCATGCTCTATGGAAGCCCGGAAGCAATCGACGCGGAGCTGGAGCTCATCGCCAAGGCACTGGAGGCCGCGCGCAAGGTCACCCCGAAGCACGACAGCAAGCTGAAGAAGCTCCTCACCGAGGTGCTCCCCGAGCAGCTGCGCATCTACCCCAAAGTGCTCATCTTCACCAAGTATAAGGACACCCTCGAATACCTGGAGCAACAGATCCGCGGGCACTCCGCTTTCAAGGGGATTGAGGTACACACCCTCCATGGCGACATGAATGAACGCCAGCGGCGCGAGGGCTTTGCCAAGTTCGAAAAGGCAGAAAAGGCGGTGCTCATTGCCACGGACTGCATCTCGGAGGGGGTGAACCTGCAACACGCTTGCGCGCAGATCATTCACTATGAGCTTCCGTGGAACCCCAACCGGCTCGAGCAGCGGAACGGGCGCGTGGACCGCTTCGGCCAGCGTGAGCCCGTCGTCTACATCCGCACCCTGGTGATGGACGAGCGCCTCGATATGGCCATGCTGCGCCTGCTCGTGCAAAAAGCAGCGGCAATTCGCTCGGAGTACGGGTGGTGCCCCCCCTACTTCGCCGACGAGCGCGAGATCATCCGCATCCTGGAGGCCAAGGGTCTTGCCCCAATCGGCCCAGACGGCCAGCTTGCCTTCTCCTTTGAAGACTCCGGCGGCGAGGATGACGGCCTGGAGCTTTACCCGCGCGACGCGTTGCAGCGCATTCACTCCGAGAGCTTCTATGGCCAGACCGATATTCAGCTGCCCGATGTCCAGCAACGCCTGCGCAAAACCTACGATACCGTGGCCTCGCCCGAACAGGTGTGCGAGTTTGTCCACAGCGCGCTCAGCCGCTTCGGGTGCATCGTCTCCGAGAACGACGACGGCACCTATCGCATCGTGGTCAACGAACCGAACCTGCAAATGGCAGATACCGATAACACGGTGGAGAGAGCCACGTTCGACCCAAAAGTGGCCCTCGATGACCCGGAAGTGATCGTTCTCGACCTCGGCCACCCGCTCGTGCGCCGACTCATCGACGTGGTGAAGCTCTCCGTGTTCCGGCATGAAAGACACTACGGGCGCACCGCCTATCGCGTCACCCCGGACGTCGAGGAGGTCACGGCGCTCCTCTACGTGCTGGCGCGCTATCAGGTGAAGACCAAGCCGGTGTCCATTATCGAGGAGCTGATACCTCTCGTCCTGCCGGTTTACTCCGATCGCCCGCTTCCCTCCGCGCAGGCCGAGGCGCTGCTGAACGCCAAATTAAGCCCGCAGACGCGCACAACAGACGAAGTGTGCAAAACCCTCGCCGACCTACTCGAGCGGAACGACCTCGAACCAATCATCGCCAGGGCGGTGGACGAGCGAAAAGCCGAGATCGTGGCGGAGCGCCGGGAGTGGCTGAGGGCGATGGGCACGGATGGCGAGGAGCCTATGGGGCTCGATACCGCACCAACCTCAGAGACACCACAGGCCTCCCAACTGCCGGAGTGGCTAAAAGGCGTGGACCAGCTTGAGGTGGCCTCCACCGACCTGTTGACGATCACTCTCTTCTATCCGGGATAGCCATGGCACAGACGCAGAACATCACGGTTTCGGGCGGAATCCTCACCCAGCAGTTCATCGAGGCGCTGCGCGAGGAGCGCGTCGCCCACCCCAAAGCGCAGCCGGACTCCTTCACCACCCAAGATGGGCAAAAGCCCAAGCCCGCCGAGCTGGCGAAGGATATCACAGCGGCCTGGAATCTTGCCCTGGAGCACTGGGAGACAGTGCGCGCCCGCGTCAGGGAGCTGGACCTGCCCGCTGCTCGCCGGCGCTGGATCATCCCCTTCCTCCACCTGCTGGAGTTCGAGCCGCACTACCTCCGCTCGGCGGTCACCGTGCCTATCGAGGGTGGCGAGGAGCTGCGCTTCTCCCTCTCGCACCGGGGCTGGAGTGGCGACCACGCGCCAATCATCCACACGGTGGCCCCCGCCCAATCGCTGGATGCCCGCGAGGGAACCGGGCGCGGAGCCAAAAGCCCTCACGATACCCTCCAGGCCTACCTCAACGCCGCGCGCGACGAGACCTGGGGAATCGTCACCAACGGCATCTCGCTCCGCCTGCTGCGTGACTTCCACCACACCTACACCAAAGGCTACGTGGAGTTCGATCTGCAGAACATTTTGGAAGAGCGCAGCTTCTCCGACTTCCTCGCCCTCTACCGGCTCTGCCACTCCTCGCGCTTCCTGCCCGATGCCGAGGGGAAGCCGCCCCTGGAGCACTTCTACGAGCACTGCATCGCCACCGGAATCGCCGTGGGCCGCGACCTACAGGGGAACGTCAAGCACGCCATCGAGGCGCTGGCCAACGGCTTCTTGCAGGGAGAATTAATTGGCAAGCTCCAGCGCGATGACCAGGCCTGTCGCGACTTCTACTCCGAGATCCTGCACGTCATCTACCGCATCCTCTTTCTCCTCTATGCCGAGCAGCGGGGGATGATGCCCGGGCGCAACAGCCTCTACGCCCAGGAGTACTCCATCACCGCGCTGCGCGAGCGCGCCGAAAAGGGCGTGCCGGCGCGCGATACCCATCTCGACCTGTGGGAAGGCCTGAAGGTCACCTTCCGCATGGTGGAAAAGGGCGTGCCCGAACTCGGGATCTTCCCCTATAACGGCGCGCTCTTCTCGCCGGAGAAGATCGGTAGGCTGAACGACCTCACCTGCTGCAACAGCGAGTTGCTGAAGGCTATCCGGTATCTGACGCTCATTGAGAAGGGGCGCGTGCTCCAGCGAATTAGCTATGCCGACCTGGGCGTGGAGGAGATCGGCAGCATCTACGAGAGCCTGCTGGAATACACCCCCCGGGTGACTACGACCCGCGAAGAGATCGACGGCCAACCCGTTCCCGCCAACCGCTTCATCCTCGACCCGCGTGGCTCCGGGCGCAAGACGAGCGGGAGCTACTACACGCCCCCGCAACTGGTGAACCTACTGATCGAGTCCGCGCTCAAGCCGGTCTTTGAGGAGCGCGTGCGCGAGGCGCTCAAGCTCCCCATCAAACAGCCCCTGACGCTAACGTCATTGAAGCCCGAACAGCAGCAAGCGGCGGAAGAGGCGATCCTGGCGCTCCGCGTCTGCGACCCGGCCTGCGGCAGCGGCGCCTTCCTCATCGCCGCCACCAACTTCCTCGGCCAGCAGCTCGCCATCGTGCGCACCGGCGACGAATATCCCCCCGAGGCCGAGGTCCGCAAGGCCCGCCGCGACGTGCTCTCGCACTGCATCTATGGCGTCGACCTGAACCCGATGGCCGTCGAGCTGTGCAAAGTCTCCCTCTGGATCAACGCCTGCGTGCAAGACCTGCCCCTCAACTTCCTCGACGGGCACATCCGGTCCGGCAACAGCCTCCTCGGCGTGCTGGACCCGGCGGCGCTCGAACAGGGCATCCCCGACGCGGCCTTCACCCCCGTCACCGGCGACAACACGGCGGTGGCAGCCTCCTTCAAGAAGCGCAACAAGCAGGAGCGTGAGGGGCAAGCCACCCTCGCATTCGACGCGCAGCCGGTCGTCGAACACCTGCGGCGCTACGGCGACCAGTTCCGCCAGCTCGCCGACGCCCTGGAGACCACTCCCGAGGAGGTGCAGCGCAAGGCAAACAGCTTCCAGGAGTTTCGCCAGCGCCCCGATTGGCGCAAAGACAAGATTGCCTGCGACCTGTGGACCGCCGCCTTCTTCGCCCCCCTCACCAACTCCGA
>JAAZEM010000160.1 GCA_012512265.1 Armatimonadota bacterium
AAGGACAAACTGGCGCGCGAAGCCATTCCCGCCCTTCGCCTCGGTGATCGACCCCCGGAAACAGTAGCGGCCAGAGCGCTTCACCTGCTCATCAAGAGCGCCACCGATGATATCCCAGGCCGCTGGCGTCTGTTGCCGCTCCAACTCTTCCATGCGGCGGATCGCCTCTTCGTAGTTTGCCGGCAAAGTGCCAGTGAGCTGGATCGTCTCGGAGCCGGTCTCGTTATAGGGGTACATCCCCATGTTCCGGTCGTGATCCTCCTCGACCGCCCCCTCTCCCTCGTGAAACGCGTAGTGCTGGGGGTTGGGGATGTTCTTCGTCTCGTTGGCAAAGAACCAGCCGCCGTGCCGGTCGGTGCGCCGCTGGAAATGGTCGGGGAAGAGGCGATAATAGCCGGCCAGCGCCGAGCGGAAGTGCCACCGCGGATCCGTGGGATAGAGGACCACCGAGAATGGAGCCCTCATGCGCATCTCCGGGCGAGCATGGCGGCTGAAGCCGAACGGGAAGCGGAGCGTCACCGCTTTCTCCTCGGGAAGCGCCCGGAACTCCGCGACGCAGAGCCGGTCGGCATGGAGGCCGATGCCTAGGTCATCGCTCCCCGTGGCCAGCGTGCGCAGCGACGCAATCGGCAGCTTGTTGAGCAGCCGGGCGGGAAGCAACAGCGGGTTCTCGACGCCGTCTCCCAGCGGAAGCGTCACGCCTTCCATCCGGAGGTTCAGGTCGACCACGGTGTCCTCGGTGCCGGCGGCAACGACGACACCATCCAACCAGAGGGCTCCGTTCCGAGCCGCAAGCTTCGCCTCGACGCGGAACTTCGCCGGGTCCGCAGACGCTTTCGTCCTCGGGTCGACCAGCTGGAACGAAGCGGCCACGCCGGGGAGCGGCTTGCCCCTCACGCTGAGGGAACGGATCGCCTGCCCTTCCCAGGTCGCGCGGAAGCCGTTTCCGGCATCGACGGTTGCCCCTTGGACGCCGCTGCAGAGCGCGGCAGATACGAGAATGCTGAAGAACCAGGCCTTTGCTCTCATCATGCTGCCCTGGTTCGACAGGGTCTTTCGGTTTCCTCCTCTGAGCGTTGGGCAGGCGGTCGAGCAGCGCGCGGGTGCTCTCACGCGCGGGGTGTCTGGCGAAGGAGGAACGGCGCTCCGCAGCGAAGTCTCTCACTACGATGGCAGAAGGCCCGGATGCACGCTCAGCTTGCCCCGCCCTAATCTACTTCGATAACGCCGCGACGTCGTGGCCGAAGCCACCGGGCGTTGCCGCGGCAATGGCGCGCTACCTCGAGGAGGTGGGCGCCAGCCCAGGGCGCTCGGGGCATCGCCTGGCGATTGCGGCCGCGCGCGCCCTCTTTTCCGCGCGCGAAGCGGTGGCCCAGCTCTTCCACTTCGATGACCCGCTGCGCGTCGTCTTCGCAACCAACGCCACGGAGGCGCTAAACCTGTCACTGACCGGGCTGCTGCGCCCCGGGGACCACGTGGTCACCAGCAGCGTGGAGCACAACTCCATGATGCGCCCGCTCCGCGCCCTGCAGCAAGGCGGGGTGGAGGTGACGGTGGTGCCCTGCTCGCGCGAGGGCGTGCTCGATCCCAACCGGCTGGAGACCGCGCTCTGCGCACGGACGCGGCTGATCGCACTCACCCACGCCTCCAACGTCACGGGCACGCTCCTGCCCGTCGCCGAGGCCGGCCAGCTCGCCCGTGAGCGCGGCGCGCTCCTCCTGGTCGATGCCGCTCAGACTGCCGGCGCCTACCCGATCGACCTCACCACTGATCCCATCGACCTGCTCGCCTTCACCGGGCACAAGTCGCTCTACGGACCCACCGGCACTGGCGGGCTGGTCCTGGGCGATCGCGTGGACCCATCGCAGCTCCAGCCGCTGATCCGCGGCGGCACCGGTAGCCACTCCGAGCACGAGGAGCAGCCCGAGTTCCTGCCGGACCGTTACGAGAGCGGCACGCCCAACGCGGTGGGCTTGGCCGGGCTGGACGCAGGCGTTCGCTGGGTGCTTGAACGCGGTGTGGAGAGGATCCGCGCGCACGAGGTAGCCCTCACCCGCCAATTGATCGAGGGGCTCTCAGCAATTCCAGGAGTGACACTCTACGGCACGCGCGACGCGGAGCGGCAGACGGCCACCCTCTCCTTCACGATTGCCGGCAAGGACCCCGCGGAGGTGAGCGTGCGCCTCGATGAGAACTTCGGCATCCTCTGCCGGGCCGGGCTGCACTGCGCTCCGGCGGCGCACCGGACGCTCGGCACCTTCCCGCAAGGCACGATCCGGTTCAGCCTGGGCGCCTTCAACACGCCCGAGGAGGTCGCCACCGCGGTGGCCGCCGTCGAGGAGGTGGCGCGGTGAACGCGGGGGCCTACACCCTTCTCCTGGTGGGCTCCACCCAGCGCGCGCTGCGTGCCGAGCAGCTCCTTCAGGAGGCCGGGATCGCGTGCAAGCTGATCCCGGTGCCGCGCCAGATCCGCTCGGATTGCGGCCTCTGCCTGCGCGTGGCCCGCGCCGATTCTGCCGCGGCGCTGCAGGTGCTGCGCGCCGCCGGCCTAGATGAAGTGACCGCGCACGATCTCTAATCTCGGAGTGGCCGCGCCTGGCGCGGCACGAGAGGAGGCAATGATGGCAAAGGTAGTCGATGCGCGCGGGTTGCCGTGCCCGCAACCGGTGATAGCAACGCGCAACGCCTTGCGCGAGAGCGAAGCCGTCACCGTGATCCTGGATGACGAGATCGCCCGGCAGAACGTGACGCGCATGGCCGAGCGGGCCGGGTATCGCGTGGAAATAAGCACGCGCGACGACGGCATCTATCTCCAGATTTACAAGGAAGGCGCCACGCCAGAGCCCGTATCCGCGCCCGAAGCCGCACCATCGGCGGGAGACCCGCTGGTCCTCCTGGTCGCCAGCGAATGCATCGGCCGCGGCGATGACGAGCTGGGGCGAATCCTTGCCCGATCCTTCTTTCACGCGCTGTGCGAGGCGGAGCCGCTTCCAGAGAGGATCTTCTTCCTCAATAGCGGGGTGAAGCTCGCCGTCGAGGGCTCGCCGGTGCTGGACGACCTGCGCGCCCTGTCCGAGCGCGGGGTCACCCTCCTCGTCTGCGGCACCTGCCTGGAGTTCTACGGGCTGAAGGAGAAACTCGCCGTTGGCGAAATCACGAATATGTACGCGATTGCCGAGGCGCTGATGGGCGCCGGCAAAGTGGTGAGGCTATGACGCGAGAAGAGATTCGTCTGACATCGATGAGCCGGGCGGCCGGTTGTGCCGCGAAAGCAGGCCCAGAGGCCCTGGCGCACGTGCTGCGCCCGCTGCAAGCCCTGTTCCCGGCCGAGCGCTTCCCGGCGCTACAGGTTGGCCTGGAGGTGACCGACGACGCCGCGGTCTATCGGATCACCGACGATCTCGCCATCATTCAGACGGTCGATTTCTTCACGCCAATCGTCGATGACCCGCACGACTACGGCGCGATCGCCGCGGCCAACGCGATGAGCGACGTCTACGCCATGGGTGGAGAGGTCGTGCTGGCGCTCAACGTCTGCTGCCTGCCGGGTACGCTTCCGGAGGAGATCGCCGCCGAGATCCTGCGCGGAGGCGCCGAGAAGGTGCTCGAGGCGGGTGGCGTGCTGGCCGGCGGGCACACGGTCGATGACGACGAGCCGAAGTACGGCCTAGCCGTCATGGGCACCGTTCACCCCGACCGCGTCCTCACCAAAGGCGGGGCGCGCCCGGGAGACGCACTCGTGCTGACGAAGCCGCTGGGCGTGGGGATGATCACAACAGTGCTCAAAGCTGGCGTGGCCGACCCGGAGCACGTTGGCCCAGCAGTCGATTCCATGAAGAGGCTGAACCGCGAGGCGTCGCGGCTCATCCGGGAGGCCGGCGCGCATGCCGCCACGGATATCACCGGGTTCTCGCTGCTGGGCCACGCCTGGGAGATGGCCGAGCGGAGTGGGGCGCGCCTGCGCTTCGAGTTCGACCGGCTCCCCTTCCTGGAGGGGGCGCGCCGCTACGCGGAAGAGTGGCTCTTCCCCGGGGGCACCTGCCGCAACGAGAAGGCGTATGCCTCCCACGTCACGTTCGCGGACCGCATCCCTGAGGAGATGCGCCAGCTCCTCTTCACCCCGGAGACTTCCGGTGGCCTCCTCGCCGCCATTCCCCCCGAGAAGGCCGAATTGCTAGAAGCGCGCTTCGCCGAGGCCGGCCACTTCTTCCGCCGCGTCGGCGAAGTGACCGAAGGCACCGGCGTCGCGGTGGAGTAAGCCGCGTCTCCCTACGCTACGCGAACGTCTCCAGGAGGGCGTCGCCGATGCGCGCGCGGGCGCGGTCCTGCTCCGGCTTGCGGTCCGTGCCGTACTCCGGGTGGATCCGATTCGTGAGGACGAGTAGGAAGAGCCCCTGCTCCGGGTCGATCCAGAGCGACTGCCCGGTGAAGCCCCCATGCCCATAAGCGCGCGGCGAGAGCCGCGACGGGCGGTGCTCGGCACGCTGGTTGAGGCACCAGAGGAAGCCCCACTCCGGGAAGTCCGGCCCGGTCCACGGCTGGGTGACGTCGTCGATCACGCGCTCCGAGAGGATCCGGGTGTCGCCCAGCTCCCCGCCGCCAAGCATCATGCGAGCGAAGCGGGCCAGGTCGGCCGCCGTGGTGAAGAGGCCGGCATTGCCGATCGCCCGCCCGGCCATCCGGCTATCGAGGTTGTGAGAAATCCCCAGGGGAACGCCGCGCGGGCCGCCGACCACGCGCTCGGATGGAGGCACCACGTTGAAGACGCTCTCGCTCATCCCCAGTGGCCGGAAGATCCGCCGGGTGCAGAACTCGCCGAAGCGCATCCCGGTGACGCGCTCCACGATGATGCCGAGGAGGATGGCGTTGTAGCACGCGTACTCGTGGCGCGTGCCCGGCTCGCGGGTAGGATTCTCGTCCAAAAGCGCCTGGAAGAACGCGTCGCCACTTGCCCGACGGCCAATCTGGCGCGCGGCACCAAACCCCGAGGTGTGCGACGCCAGGTGGCGCAGCGTGATCCGCTCGACGCCCCGGCCCCGATGGTCCGGGATGTAGTCGGTCAGCGGCGCGTCGGGATCCAGGCGGCCTTCATCCACGCAGATTGCGCACGCCGTCGCCGTGGCCACAACTTTGGTGACGCTCGCCACGTCGAAGATCGAATCGCGGCGCATCGCCACGGGCTCCGGCTCCACCTGGGCCAGGCCAAACGCCTCATGGTAAAGGACACGCTCGCGGTCGCCAAGTAACACCACCGCGCCGGTGAACAGCCCCGCGTCAAACTCGCGCCGGACCGCTTCTTCAACCTGCCGCAGTGAAGCCGGGCCGCCAGATGGTACCGGACAGGTTCGATCGGTCATCTGCTCCTCCATGCCGAAACTGCGCCTCGAACGGGTAGAGAGGGCAAGCACTAAAACTGGCTTCCATGCGGCGCGCACGCCCTCCTTCTGGAAAGAAAGCATCCCCTCGGCGTGCGGGAAACGGAGCAGGAGGTGGGGCTTGCTGTGGTGTACTCTATCACCGGGCGTCAGGCCAGGCCCTGCGGCGCCGCCAGGCAGGTGGCGCTCGAGCGTGCTCTCGGCACCCGCCCGAGCCGCCATGGACCGCATCAAAGCGGAGTTCGCACCCTGCGCGCGTGCTTGCCACGCCCGCGACAAGCAAGACGCATCCGGTCCGCTCGGGAGAGTAGGAGGCCAATCATGCCAAAGCCGTTGAACGCCGGGCACAGAATCCCTTCCACGATCCTCAAGTTGCTCGCGGCTACCGCACTTGCCTTCCTAACCACCAGCCACGCGCTGTCAGCGCCAGCCACAAGACAGGCAGGCGGATCCTGGATACTCGAGAACGCGACGCTGCGCGTGGAGATC
>JAAZEM010000161.1 GCA_012512265.1 Armatimonadota bacterium
CGATGCGGTCCAGGCTCGGCTCGATCACCAGGATCCGGCCCTGGCCAATCGCCGCCTCGAGGATGGCAGGCTGGCCGGCGGTATCTCGCGCCAGCACCTTCCACCCGGGATCGGCGTAAGTAATGGTATCGTAGCAGATCACCTTGTCCAGGTTGCCCACCCCGGCGAAAAGGGGGTGTTCCGGCGCGTCCACGCTCCCCAACTCCCCATTCGTGTCGCTCAGCATCAGGTCGATCGGAAGGAAGCCGGGCTGCCAGATGTCGTCGTTGAGCTGGAAGAGGACCACGGTGCCCCCGCCGCGGGCAAATGCCGAAAGCTGCTCCAGGAGCGCCTCGGGCTTCGCGGAGCCGGAGGCGAAGAAGTCGCACGGAAGCACCACCGCGCGGTAGCGGGTCATCTCCTCCGGGGCGATCCCTACCCGGACCCCGGGCCTGGAGGAAAATGCCTGCGCGGTGAGCGTGTCCGATGGACCAAGAACAGCGAGGCCGGCCGCATCGGGCGCCGGACCGGTGACGGCAGGCGCCCGCGGCATCAGGCGCACCCGCAGGTCACCGGCTGGCCGATTCCCCATAGTGCAGGAGAGGACCACTTCGCCCGGCTTCGCGCCCGCTTCGGCCCGCACCTGGAGCGCGGGCGACGCGGATGTGCCAATAGGCGCGCGGAAGGCGAGCTCTCGCGGCTCGATCTTCCATCCCCGGGGCGCGCTCGTAACGCGCACCCGGCACGTCTCCGGCAGGGAGGCCTCCCGCGTGACTATCAGATGGAGGGGAGCACTCTCGCCCAGGGGCACGTAGAGCACCGGGCGAACACTCGCTCCCAACGATCCGGCGGGCGGCTGGATCTGGCGTACCCCCAGCTTCTCGCGCAGGAGGTGGAGGGCATATGGCGTCTGGCGGATCATCCCGGCGTAGCCCTTCCCGTTATCCACGTGAGCGGCGAAGGCACGCGAGAGGGAATCGAGCAGGACCTCACGCACTTCGGGGTCCGGCTTCAACGTCAGCGCATAGGCCATGCCGGGGGCGCACAGCAGGTCGGTCGAGCCGTTGCCGCGCCGCCTGCCGAACGTGGGGCAGGTGCTGAGATACCGGAAGGCGTGCGTCTCCTTGTTCCAGGAGGTCCGCGCCAACCAGCTGGCCGAGCGGAGGATGCATCTCTTCACCTCGGGGTCATCGGTCAGCAGGTGGTAGCGCATTAGCCCGTAGAGGAGCACGCCGGTCGCGAACGCCTTCCCGCCGATGTGGCGCGGCTCGTGCATGCATTCGGGCGGGCCGTGGCGCAGGCGGAAATCGCCGATCTCGGGATCCTGCTTGGCGAGCACCTTCTCTACGTAGAGCCGCGCCGCGTTGAGGTAGAAGGGATTGCCGGTGGTCTCGTAGGCCTCCACTGCGTTGATCAGCGGCCAGCCGGCAGCCCGCTCGATGGAGAAGTCGAAGCTCGGCGTCAGGTAAGCCGCCTGGTGAGTGGCGACGCGCTCGGTCACCTGGAGCATGCGCGGGTCGCCTAGGAGCATGGCATAGAGGAAGTTCCCCCCGACAAAGGTGTGCCCGGCCACGTCGATGGCGCCGGCCACGAAGGGGTTGGGCGCATCGGGGCGCGACAGGCCGAACACATTCCCAAACTTGCGGAAGCGGTCGTCGTTCCGGTCAAAGAAGTTGCCGATGTGCCCGACGGAGTGCGTCCATTGCAGCCCGGCCATTCGCGACGACCACGGCTCGTAAACCGTATCGATCGTCACCGAGTGCTGCGCGGCCTGCGCGCCCCGCCACAGGTACTTCAGGCTGCCGGAGCGCAGGAACTCTAGGCCGAGCGCCCACTGCAGGTCGTACTCCAGGTTCCCCCAGTTGAAGCGGCGCTCGCCGTGCCAGTCGCCATAGTTCAGCCACCCGTACTCGCGCTTCTCCTGGCGCCGCTCCTCAATCGCCGCGAAGCCCTTCTCGACCAGGTGGGTGTAGGCGTCAAACTCGCCCTCGACTCGCGGGCTCACAGGACCCAGCGCGCCGGTCGCGCAGGCTACCATCGGGTCGGGCACAGCGTAGAGGGGGTTATTGAACCACTGGGCGTAGCGCGACATCTCCTGACGCTGGCCTGGCGCGGCGCCCTGCTCCAGCAGGAGATACAGCTCCGTCATGAACTCCAGGCCGCGGTTGAACTGGTATTTGCCATTCCGGTAGGGATAGAAGAGGCGAATGAGCGCGTCGCCATCCGCCGACTCCTTCTCGTAGGCGTTCGGTGGAAGCAAGGGAAGCAGGCGCACGTGCAGGCCATCGGACTTCAGCGCCAGAGCTTTCGGGTAGGTCTGCCAGAAGTCGCGCACGAAGGCGGTGAGGCACTTGCCATCGCGGCGCACGCTGGCAAACCCGAGGGCACGCTCGCCTTCACGCGGGGAGCCCTGCCCCCGGATGCTAAAGTGGTCATCCAGGTCCTGAAGCAATACGGGTGTCTCACCCTCGCCAACGCGCTGGAAGGCGAACTCCTCGAACGCTCCTTCGACGGATCCGGTTCCCGCGATGGGCAAGGTGAGGCCAACGCCGCTGAGGAGCGTATGCGGCTCCTTGATCCGAGGGTTGGCCACGGAGAAGCGCAGGCGCATCCAGGGCTGGCCGGCGAAGGCGGTCATCTCCGCGCGCCACCGGAAGGGGGCTTCCCCTTCGGGGCCCGCATAATGGCCCTCGCTGATCACATCGTGGCGCAGCGCGTTCCGGAAGGAGCGCACTTTCGCGCCGGGCGCCATCCCGAACGTCCTCTGCGCAGCATCCAGAAGGCGCAGGTTCCCCAGCTCCGGCTCTCCCGAGAAGATCTCGTCGGGCTCCGCGATGCCGTTGCCATTCAGGTCGAGGGCGAGGTCGCGGAAGAGCGCGAAACCATCCTCGGCCGTGTTCTGCAAGACTCGGATCGGAGGCGCGGCGGCCGCCTGTCCAGGCTGGCGCCCGCCACAGACGAGGGTATAGCGCGTGCTTTTCCCCGCCTCCGTATCGGCCAGGAAGGTGACCACCAGCCAGCGCGCGCTGCCATCCGGCCAGGCGCTGGTCACCACGCAGCGAGAAGGCACCGGGCGACCCCGGCTATCCTCGATGCGCGCGTCCGCAGCGCTCGCCAGTACTCCCTTGGGCAGCGGGATCCCGGAGGTCACCGGCCACGCCTTGCGCCCGGCGGCAGTGGGCTCGAGGAGAGTGAGAGGCACGCGGTAGGCGCGCGAGCGACCCGGCCTTGCCGGCGCGGGCACGGTGAATTCGAAGGGTGGCGAGGTCCACTCCGTCTGCCCGAAGGGGATGCGCACGCGCCCCTGATACCGCCCTGGCGCCAGCGGCTTCAGAAGAACGCGGTGGTTGCGCAGGCTAATCTCCGCCGACTCGGCGCGCTGATCGAAGCGGCCACCCGTGCCGTACTCCACCGTGCCGGTTGGCACCGGCTGATCCGCCATCCACGAAAGCTGGAGAGGTGCATCAGGGTGATGAACGCCCGCGCCAAGGACGCGTTCGTACGGCTCGACCACGCGATGGATGGCGAAGTGGGAGAGACGCGGAGGCGTGAACTCCTCGAAGCGGATATAATCGTAATAGCAGCTCCCGATGTTGGTGGGATCGGCATATCGATCATCCACCCACAGCTCGAAGGTGCCGTCCGTGATCTTCCAAACGCCCAGGTCAATCTCGCCGCCGTGGCGCATCTCCCAGTTCTTGCCGTCAAACGAGATGGCGATGCGCCGGTTGGGCGGGCTGGCGAAAACGCGATAGGTGCCGCGTGGAATGCCGGTGATGCGCGTGTGCAAGGGCGGCGCGCCCTCCTCGGGCGTGGCGCGATCCTTTTCGACGCGGGGAGACTGGAGCGACTGGCCTCCGGAGCGCTTGTTGATCGCATCCGCCTCGGTCGACCACAGGTTCCACTTGTTTGGCGAGTTGCGGTTGACGAGCCAGGCGTCTTTCGGCTCCGTGTACTCCTCGACTTCATAGACCAGGCCCTTGAGACGGTCACGCAGGCCCTCCGCCTGGAGAGCCGGGCAGAAGAGCGAGAGTAGCCACGCGGCAAGAGCGATGCTGCCACACACACGAGCAACCACGGCGCCTTCCTCCCAAACAGGCCACTCTGCGCGAAACGCACGGCGGAACCAGCAGTGACAGAACGTAGATAGCCTCCTGCTGGCGTTCGGTCGCGCCCTCCGCGGCTCGCGCACCCAGTTGGCCAACTCCTGCACAGTTCGCCGTCTCGCGTCTTCAAGCCTTCTGGCTATCCGCCGCCCGCCGGCCATGCGCGTGCTTTCCCGTGATGGCGCCTCTAATCATCCGTTGGGCTATGGCCACGCGCGCGATGGGGGCAGGAGCGGCGGTCACGGAACAGAACCAAGGGGTAGTAGGTTTTGATCGCTGGAAAGGCACCCCCATGAGCTTTGGCACAATGGCGTTCTTCAGCAAGGCACTCGGCCGGCCCAAGAGCTACTCCATCATTCTCCCGGATTACGAGGGAGCCACGGGCGGCCCCTACCCTGTTCTCTACCTTCTCCACGGGCGCTCGGATGACCACCGCGCCTGGACGCATTGGACAAGCCTCGATCGCTATGTGCGCCGCCTGCCGCTGATCGTCGTCATGCCCTGCGGCGAGCGCAGCTTCTACTGCAACACGGTGGAAGGGGATCGCTTCGAGGATTACCTGATGCAAGACCTGATGGCCCACATTGAGGGATCGTACAACGTGCTCAAGGGGCGCGAGCACACGGCGATTGGCGGGCTATCGATGGGCGGCTATGGCGCGATGAAACTGGGCCTGAAGTTCCCCGAGCGGTTTGGATCCGTGGGCGCGCACTCGAGCGCCTTCGCCGTCGCGCGGAAAGCGTGGGACGAACCAACGGAGCGGGAGATGCGCCGCATCTTCGGTCCGGCCGATTCCCCGGCCCGGGCCGAGAACGACCCGTGGGTGCTCGCGGAGCGCCTCGCGAAGGAGCCGGAGCGGCTGCCCACGCTCTACATCGACTGCGGCACCGAGGACTTCCTGCTCGAGTGCAACCGCGAGTTTCACGCCCACCTGAATCGCCTCGGGATCGCGCACACCTACCAGGAGTTCCCCGGAACCCATTGCTGGGAGTACTGGGACCAGCATATCCAGGACTCGCTGGCGCACCACTGCAAGGCGCTCGGGATCGAGCCCGCGGCGTAGTCCGCCCGCCCCGATCGCGATGAAAGGATACTCCGGCTTGCCCCCCGCGCGCGGGGGGCAAGAGACCCGGCATCCATGTGAATTGGAGCGCGCCTAGAGCTGGCGTCCACCCTCCGCCTCCGGCACGGGAGGCGCCGCCTGGGCCTCGCCCGTTCCGGCGACCTCGGCCTGGAGCTCCGCGAAGCGGTTGGCGGCCTCAGCGCGCTGGGCGTCCATCTCGGCCCGCTGGATCCGGACGTTGATGTCGTTGGACGCGATCTCGGTGGTGGCACGTGCTCGCGCCTCTCGCTCGGCGACCTGCTCAGACATGCGGTCGAGCTGCTTCATCTGTGCATTGAGGTCGTAGCCGGTCATGGCGCGGCTGGCATTGGACTCCAGACGAGCGAGGCGATCCCGCGCCTTGAGATCCTTCACGCGCTCGCGTGCGGACGCGACCTGCGCCTTGAACCTCTCCAGCGCCTCCATCGCCTGCCTGGATCGGTCACGCGCGACGGCAACGCTCTCCTGGAGCCGCTGGATATTCGCCTCCAGCCGCGTCACCTGCTCCATGGCATGGATGCCGACCTCCTGGTCGCCCGCGCGCGCGGCGGCCTTCGCCCGGTTGGTCCATGTCGCCAGATCCTTCTCCGCCTGGGCCAGCTCCGCCTCGAGGCGTTTCTGATAGGCCACGACACCGATGGCATCCTCGGCGAGCTTGCGCTCCTTGGCCTCCATCTCCTCAATCAACTGGTCGCCCACCAGTTCCGGCGTCTCCAGTTTGACGAGTCCCAGCGTGATGACGGAGAGAATGACCCGCCAGATCCTCTGCAGCATGGTTCGTCCCCCTTCTGGGCATGCCCGTGACGCGGGCGCTTAGTCAGGGAGAATAATACGCCGTTTGGGGCGTTGTGTCAAGGGCACGTGCCCTCAGCGTCGCCAGCTTAGCCGTCGCTCCACGAGGCTATTTCGCCCCGTGGAGCCAACGCCTGTGGCATTCGGAGAGGCGCTGGCACGGCGCGCCTACAGGGTTTTACCGACCGACAGCGCCAGATTCACGATATGCCCGACCTGGCCGCCGCGCGTGGGCAGTGTCGCCGCGTAGGTGAGCCCAAGTCGGGAAGTGAGAGGCACGGCGATGCCGCCGGCGGCGATCCCCTCCGGTCCGCCGAGCACCTCCGCCAACAGCGTCAGTGTTCCGACGGTGTGGTCGATGCCTGCCAGTGGGCGCAAGGCCCCCTCGGTGCGCACCGCCCCGAGATGAAAGCGTGTCTGGGCCAGGCTCCGCGTGCCCACCAGGAAGGGCTCGGCGCGCAGACCACCCGCCACATTCTGGATGCCCACGGCCACGGCCGGCAAACCCCGCTCCTCCGGCAACACCAGCCACTTGGCATTGAGGAATGTGTGCCCGGGGCATCCTCCGATCCGCCGGTCCGCGCCGGCCTCCAGGCGCGTCGTCACCCCAAACTGCGAGAGCGCGAACGTCTCCCCCTGGTCGCCGGGCAGCACGTGATCGCCCACGGTCTCCACCTCGAGGCTGGCCACACCGGGGGGAAGCAGATCCGCGGTCGGGATCAAGCTGAGGCCGGAGGGCGCAGCCGCTGCCTTTAGCGAGGGGGCCAGGGCCGCGAGCGCGGCCAGAAGGAGCGCGGTAGGGCCGACACCGCGAGGCTTCATCCGTGACAGCCTCTCCATCATGCGAGCCCATGCGCCTGGCGAGGAGGCGCCGCCCGCGGCGCACTTTCGACACGAGGCGCAGCCCTCGAACGGATGGCCGCAGCGGGGGCAACGCCATCCGGGAAGTCGATCGTAAATCGCGCCGCACCCGGAACAGGTGAGCGAGCAGGAGGATGTGCCTTCCCCTGGCGTCTCTGCCTTGCGCGCCTCGCGGGCAACCGGCTCCTGTGTCGCGCTTCGTGCCACCGACAGACTCCCTTCTTGATTCGCAAAGCTCCGTACAGCCGCCACGGCACAGCCACCACGGCCGTGGCGGACAGAATAATCGCGGGGTAGAAAGCAGGCGCGTCGCGGGGTATCGGGTCGTTTTGCGCGCCTGCGCGTTCAGCATCGTATTTCTCAGCGGATGACGATCTGCGATACGAGACCGCCCACTGCAAAGGCGAGGATCCAGGATGCCCCCCAGATGATCAGCGCTTCGCGCCGCCCCCGTTCCTTGAGGAGGATTGCAACGGAGGCGATGCATGGCACGAAGAGCGTCATCGTCACCAGAGCGACGAGCGTCTGCTTGGCAGTCAGGGGCATCATCGCCAGGCCAGCCGCGCCAAAGTCACGGCGTACCATCCCCATCACGAAGGCGTTGGCGGCTTCGCGCGGGAGCTGCAGCCAGCTGACGACCATGGGCGACAGTGCGCTCTGCCACAACTCCAGCAAGCCGGTCACACTCATCACCACGACCACGAAGGAGCCCAAGACAAACCATCCGGACGCCTCGCGGAGGAAGTGGTAGGTCCGCGTGACGGTCTTGCGCAGCACATTTTCGATACGAGGCAGGCGCATCGGTGGAAGATCGATCAGGAGCGGCGACGACTCCCCGGGGAGTGCCCGGTTCAACAGGGTGCCCACAAGGACCAGGCAGCTACCGATCACCACCACGTAGGCGAGCGCCATCTCTCCCCCGGCACGGGCCAGGAGCGCCGTGATCACGCCGAGCTGCGCCGAGCAAGGAATGGTAAAGTTGAGGATCGCCGTGGCGATCCGCTTCTCGCGAACCGTCCCCAGAAGCCGGGTTGTGATCGTCGCCATGGTGATGCATCCGAAGCCCAGAATGATCGGTACCACGGCGCGGCCATTCAGGCCGAGGCCAGTCAGGAAGCGATCCACCAGAGTCGCCAGCCGCGGGAGATAGCCGGAGTCCTCCAGAATCGACAGTGAGAAGTAGAATCCGGCAACAAGCGGCAGCAGCAGCCCGAGGAGGTAGGTGACGGTCATCGTGACCACGCCGAACTCCCCGACCAGGAGGGTGTGAGCCAACGAACCGTCGCCAAACCAGCGGGCGGCGGTAGCGCGCGCCCACGGCTCCCAATACCCCTGCATCAGCTCCCCCTCGGTGTAGCCGACGACCGTTTGCGCGATAAAAACCCCGAGGAACTGATACATCACCCAGAGGACAGCAGCGAGCGTCACCAGCCCGGTGACGGGGTGGAGGGTCCACCGTCCCAAAGCAGCCGAGAGGGAGAAACGAGGGCTCTCTTCTCGAACGACGTGGCGGACGATATCGTTGACGCGCATCCGGCGGCGCGCGTAGATCTCCTCGCGCAGTTCGCGCGGCGCCACGCCATGCCGCTCCGATACGACCGGATCGCCTTCCAGGACGAGCACCGCCTCCGGGCGCGATCCCACTTCGCGGAGCACTTCATGGACGCGGTCGAGCAGTTGTGGATCCGAGTGCCCCGGGCGCGCCGAGGCAATCGCTTCCTGCACCTGGCATAGGCCCTCGCCACGCGTGGCAACCGTCGGAATGACCGGCACCCCCAGCAAATCCGAGAGGAGGTCCACGTCAATGCTCACGCCCTCACGCTTCGCCTCATCCATCAGGTTCAGCGCCACCACCATCGGAATGCCCATGTCGATGAGCTGCAGGGTGAGGAAGAGGTCACGCTCCAGGTGAACCGCGTCCACCACGTTGAGCACAACGTCGGCTTCCAGAATGATATCGCGCGCGACGCGCTCCTCATCATTGAAGGACGAGACACCGTAGACTCCCGGGGTGTCGATCACATCCATCTCGCCGCAGCGGCCCCGCGATACCTCAATCGTGGTGCCCGGGTAGTTGGAGACGTCGACATAGATGCCGGTGAGGAAGTTGAAGAAGACAGACTTGCCGGTGTTTGGGTTGCCCGCCAGGACCAGCGACCGACATTCGCGCCGCACGGACGGATCAGCGAGGGGCGTGTCGTGCGTGTGCATCGTGGTTATTCCGATTCCTCCCGGACCCCAATGCGACGGGCCAGGTTTCGGCCGAGCGCCACTTCCTGCCGGTGGCAGCGAAGCACCAACGGACCCAGGGGCAACCGCTCCGCGCAGCGCACACGGC
>JAAZEM010000162.1 GCA_012512265.1 Armatimonadota bacterium
CCACGAACCCGCGCCACGCTTGGCAGAGAGACTTCTTTTCATTATTCTGATGAATAATGCGGGCTAGGACCCCCGGGATGGCCACCCAACCCAGCCCGAAAGGGCTTCGCTCACAAGCAGCGCGGTGATTTATCGCCGCGCGACGCATCCCTCTTCCAGCCCGCGCCGTTCTGAGACACCCGGGAGTATCGCGAGCCCTCGTGCGCGGAGCTCGAAGGAATCCCATCTGGGCACAGCGACTCCCGCCTCCAATGCCCGGACCTCTCCGACCTCTTCTCCCATCGCCCTGCCGGCTGCCCTGCCCCGGCCCCGAACGGGCCGCACATCTTAGCCCAGGGTGTCCGCACCCTGGGTCATGCACCGGCATACATAGCCACGACCACATCCGTGGTATCGAAGGCAGGGCGCATGCTGGAGAACGCGGGCAACCGCCCGGACCTTGCTTATATTGGAGAATCCCAAGAGCGATGCTTCGCACGGCGAAATGCGCTTTATTCTTCAACTTCTATCATCGCCGCCCGCAGGATTGCGCGCTGCTTTCGATGCTCCGGATCTCCTCTTGCGGAATCCCCTCGCGATCCTGGTTCGCGCGCCGCAGCCCGGAATCCTTATCTCACCCCTTCCCCAACCCGGAGCCTGCCCACAATCCGCACTGCGTTCGAAATATTCGAACTAACGCTTGACACATTCGCACGCGGCTGGTATAATGGCGCCAGTTTAGCAAACGCATGTGTGCCATCCGCCCAAAGCGGGGAAGGAGAACGGCCATGTCCTGCCACAGGATCCGCGGTTCCGCGCGCGCGCGCCTGCACCCATCGCACCCGAAGCACCACAGCGCCAGGAGCGCATCCCGTCCCCCGGTACCGGAGCCGTGCCGGCGCCCCATGCTGCTTCCGGGGGAGATCGTCCCGATGCCTGGCAACCCCACCCCGGCCGACCCGACCACCCTGGTGCCGGGGAGCCCCGAGGCGGAAGCGTTCGCCGATGCGCTTCTCATGCAAGCCAAACGGTGCGGCCTGCGCCTGGCGGCCGCGCTCGCCGCTGCCGCCAGAGACGCGGGCGATGCCGGCGCCGGCCTGCGCCAGGCAGCCGAGGAAATCGCGCTCTCCTGCGCCTACACGACAGAACGTGAGCTGGCCCGCCGCCGAATGCGCCACGTGTGCGATAACGGTGGCGAACCGGGAGAGGGAGAAGAGGCGGAGGCGTGCGGGGTTTCATCGCGCCTATGGTGGCTCAGCGGCCTGATCGCCACCGATCTGGACCACCTCGCACGCCGCCTCGGCCTCACACAGCGCCAGACAGCGGTGTGGACTGCCACCATCCGCGGCGAGACCCTGGATGCAATCGCCCTGTCGCTCAGCATTGGCCTCTCCACGGCTCACGCCCATCTCGTTCGCGCCCAACAGAAGGCGCGCGACTCATGGCTAGCCGTCTATTCCCAGGAGGTGCGTGGTACGCCCTGCGGGAGCCGGCGCCCGCGATAGGCGCCAGATGAGGAAGGGATCGGCGGGCGCCGGCGCGAAAGATCGCTCACGAGATGATGCGACGATCGAGCACTCTACCCATGGAGCAGTCCCTACCCGCCGGCCTCCGCGACCCGGTACGCCACCTGCGCGACAGCGCCGTCGAGAGCGGCATCCGCTCGCTGCTGCTGTGGCCGGACCGGGCCTGCGCGAAGAACCCCGGCACCTCCTTTGGGACGCTCTGGGAAGAGGTTCGCTCGTGCCACTCCTCGGATCCACTCGAGGAGAGTACGCTCCGCTTCGCGGAGGGGCTGTGCGCCTATCGAGCGGGCCTATCGGGCGACGCGCGCGACGCCTTCGAAAAGGCGCTCGACGTGGTCGCGCACGTGAAAGCGGAGGATGCGCGATGGGCACTCGCCTCTTCGGCGCATTGGTCGCTCGCGCTGGCGCTTCGCCGCACTGGAGATCTGGACGAGGCGGTTCAGAGGGCCCGTCAGGGAGCACGCGAGGCGCGCGAGCGAGGGGCCGTCTGGCTGGAGGGCGCCGCGCGCCTCGCCCTGGGGCGCGTGCTCCGCTATGCTCCGGGCGAACGCGAGCGTGCCCGGGCCAACTTCGACGAGGCACACCGCCTCCTCAGCGCCGCCCATCCCGCCGATCCTCTTGGCGTGGCTTACGTGCGCGCCCACCAGGCACGCCTGGCGCTCGATGCGGGCAATGCCTCTCTGGCCCTGAGCCTGTTGCGCGATGCGCGGGCCGGCTTCGGTCACTGCCGGCACCAGAGGGCGCTGGCTCATAGCCAGATTGACCAGGGTTGGGCGCACATCCAGCTCCGGACGATCTCGGTCGCCCGCCACAACGGCGAGGAGGCTCTGGAGCGGCTGCGCGCCATGGGAGACGAGCGCGGGGTCCTGCGGGCATGGCAGCTTCTCGGCCAGGCCGCTCTCGAGGAGGGCCGTATCGAGGACGCCATCGAGCTTCTCAAGCAGACCGCCCGAGGCGCCTCGGCGATTCGGGATGGAACCATGCATGCCGAGGCGGTGGTGAGCCTGGCATGGGCACACTTCGCCGAGGGCAACGCGCGCGCGGTTTCGCGAGCGATCCGTCAGGCAGAGGCGCTCTTGCAGACGGTGCCCCCCTGGATCGCCACTGTCCAGTGGCAGGCGGTCGACCTGGCGCACCGGGTGCGCCAGCATCAGTTTACCGAGGTTCCCCGCCGCCTGCGCAAGCTGCGAGCGATGCTCCAGCAGCGCAACATGCCCCGGGTGACAGCAGAGTGCATGGCGCTTTGCGGCTTCGAACTGGCGCGCCAGGGCCGCCTGCGCGATGCCGCTCCCGCCCTCAAAGAGGCGTTCACCGCCGGATCACAGCTAGACGCCATCGCCTGGACGGAGCGCTTCCTTTCCACCGTCTCGGCTGTCGATGTCCGCCAGTGGATCGCATCCCTCGTCACGGAGATGCACGAGCACGCTCACCTCGCCGAGGAGTACGAGGCGCTCCGCGTCTGTGCCGTGGCCGGGCTGCATGATGTGAAGAACCTTGCCACCTCGGTCTACACCGAGCTGGAGATGTACGCCCTGGAGCAGGAGGAGGAGGTCGCCCAGCCGATTCTCGCGGCGCGCGACACCGCCTTCCGCGCCGGACGCCTCGCTGCCGAGGTCGAGACGCAGATCATCGCCGGGAAGACGCAGGTGATCGTCGAGTGCAAGCCGGTCGACCTGGCCGCCTTCTTCTCGGCTCAGCAGGCCATCATCGAGCGCTCGGCGCTTCTACGGCATTGCACCGTCGAGATCGAGGAAGGCCTTCCCCCTGTCCGCGCCGATGAACGCTATCTGACCCGTGTCTTTGGCAATCTGAGGAGCAACGCGGAGAAGTATGCCCCAGGTTCCGATATCGTGCTTAGCGCCCGCGTCCACTCCGTGGGCCGGAAGCGCGAGGTGATCGTGGGCTTTGCAGACAACGGCCAGGGAATCGACCCGGAAGATGCCGAGATCCTGTTCAACGCCTTCAAGAACCCCGAGGATTATCGGCAGCCACAGGCGAACCGGGGCACCGGCTTCGGGCTGCACTACTGCAAGCTCGTGATCGAGGCGCATGGCGGTCGGATCTGGGTTGATCCCCGCCCTGGGATGGGGGCCGCTTTCTATTTCAGCCTTCCCCCAGCTGAGTAGCCTCCGGCTGCCCCCTCACTCCTCCAGCTCGAAGCGAACGCGAAACCGCGCGGTGGATGCGACCGGTTCGTCGCCCCGCATCGCTGGCTTCCAGCGCCACTGCTTCACCGCCTTCAGCGCCGCCGCATCCAGCGCGCGGCTTCCCGAGGAGCGGACCACTTGCACCTCTCCGGGGGTCCCATCCGCGCGGATCTCCACTTTCAGCGAGACCGCGCCTTCGTGGTTTCCCAGTACCGCGGAGCTCGGATAGCGCGGCTTCACCATGCGCACCAGACGCGCTGGCGTGAGCGGGGGCTCGGGCGTCGGCACCGGTTCCGTGCGCGGCTCTGGCTCCGGCTTCGGCGGCGGCGGTGCCGGAGGGGCCGGGGATGGCGGGGGCTTGTGGATGTGACAGATCCCGGATGGCTCGCTTCCCTCTGCCACCTGCAGGGTGATGCTCTCCGGACAATGGGGGTTCGGTCGCAGGCGCGATACTGCACAGACGCGGATGCTCACCCGGCGCGGCTGCGGAGGCGGCGGTGGCGGAACGGGGTTGGCTGCTGGCGCGGGAGCGGGCTGTGGCGGCGGTTGGGGGGGCGGCTCCGGCTGGCCGATCCCCTCCCCCGATCCAGACCCGGCACCCTTCCCCGCATCGTCTCCGGGCACCCACCCTACTGGCGTCCTCCCCGAGGGCAGGCCCTCGATCTCACCTCGCTCGCTCGGCGTGCCCAGGTTGAGCGCACCTCCAGGCTCTTCCCGCGGCATGGCCGGGCTGGCTGCCGCTACGCGCGTCGGTGCGGGACGGCCCAGAGCGCGGGGACCAGAAGGACGGAGGGAAGGAGCCGTCGCGGTGACAGGAGACACAGGAGATGTGGGGGCTGGAGGCGCGATGCGAGGCGCCACCTGGGGCGCTGGTTTTTCGGGCTGGGGCATCGGGGGTGCTACCGGCGGCGGAGGCGGCTCCGGCGCCTGCAGGCCAATCTCGATGGTGCGCATCGGATCGGATTCCCCGGGGCGGCCCAGATAGGGCGAGAGCGCGCCCGCAGCCGCGATCACCCCCAGGTGGACCACCAGGGCGCCTGCGAAGCTGGCGCACAGCAGCCGGTCCTTCACCGGAAACCCCCCGTTTTCGGTTCGGTGGCCACTGTCATCCGCGCCACTCCGGCGGATTTCACCAGGTCCATCAAAGCGATCACCTCGCCGTGGCGCACCGATTTATCGGCGTTGATCACCGCCACGGCCTCCGGGTTCTCGCGCACCCGACGCTCGACCATCGCGCGGAGGGCCTCGAAATCGGCCGCGTGTTCCTTCTCCACGTAGTAGCGCCCGGTGGCGGTGAGGGTAACCACGAACTTCGCGGCGGTGGTGCGCTCTCCACTGGTCGCCTTTGGCAGGTTGACCTTCACCCCGGTCATCCGCGTCATCGCCAGCGAGGCGAGCATGAAGAAGACGAGCAGGAAGAAGATGGTGTCGATCATCGGGATGATCTCGATCCGCGCCTTCTTCTGCTCGTGACGCGGCAGCCTCATTCGGCCGCCTCCACCCGCGCATCGCGCGCGTAGCAAGGGCCATCCGTGCCGGGCCGGCCACTCCACGGCTCGGCGCGCGCCTCGGCCAGCAGGTTGATGAGCTGCGTCGCGCGGATCTCCATCTGCGAGGTGATATCGCGCACCTTCTCCGTGAACCAGTTGTAGGCGATGAGCGTGGTGATCGCGATCGCGAGCCCGACCGCGGTGGCGATCAGGGCTTCGGCCACGCCACCCGTGATGCCGTGGGGGCGGTCGATCCCCGAGACCGCCATGATGCCGAACGACCGGATCATCCCGGTGACGGTTCCGAGAAGGCCGAGGAGCGGCGCGATGGTGATCACCGTATCGAGCACCACGAGCCGGCGGTTGAGGGCAGGTAGCTCGGAAAGCGCCTCTTCTTCGAGGACCTTCTCAAGGCGCTCTGGAGGGAGGTGGCGTGCCCTGAGTCCGGCGGCGAGCACCCGGCCCACCGGAGTGTTCGCCTCCTCGCAGGCACGCACCGCCTCATCGAAGGCCCCCCGCTGGAGTGCTTCCCGGACGCGGCGCATCAGCGGGCCGCTGTCGCGCGAGGCGCGCGCCAGTATGACCGCGCGCTCAATCGTGACAGCGACCGCGAGAAACGAGGCGGCCAGCAGGGGGACCATAATCGGCCCGCCTTTGACCAGGAATGCCACTGCCCCCGTAAACGACTCCACTACAGGCCTCCAACGCTTTCGAGGTGGCGGGAAGTGCCCGCCTATCGAAACGTGAGCTGAACCTCCGCGCCGGGGAGAAGCTGGTGCTGAGGATTGGGGAAGACCACTTTGACGGTCCAGGGGCTCTCCCGGTGGGTGCTTCGCGGCGCCATCGAGGCGATCTCCCCTACGGCGGCGATCCTCTCCGACGAGGGGATCGAGAGAGTCACCTTCTGCTTCCGATGCACGCGGTTGACCGCATTGGGGGCAAGAGTGACTTCTGCCCAGACCGGATTGAGCTGGCGCAGGGTGGCAATCGCCTCTCCTTCGGCCAACTCCTGGCCGGCAGACACGGCCACATGCTCCACCAGGCCGCCTGCCGCGGCGACGACCACGGCCTCTCTCAGACGCGCCCGGGCTTGGGCCGCGATCGCCTGTGCCTCGCGCACTTCGCGGCGAAGCCGCTCCTCCTCGCTCCCGCCCCGGCCCTCCGCGGCGATGCGTTCCGAGAGCTCCTTGCGTGCCTCATCCACTGCCACGGCGGTGGATGACACCCGGTCAGCAAGCGCGGCGAGCTGGCGGGCTGCCCGCTCCGCGCGCCTCAGCTGCTCTTCCGCTCTCGCCAAAGCGCGCGCAGCGGCCTCTTTGCGCCGCCGCGCCTCCCTCACGAAATCCGGCACCGGGTTGGCCGCCGGGGTCTCCACCGCGCTCTCCCCCGTGTTTTCACCGTCTCCGCTGCTTTCCAGGGCTACCCCACCCCCCGTGTCGGCAGTAGAGGGAGAGACAACATTCCCCTGGTTTGCGTCTGCCTCGGCGGACGCGAGTTGCAGCGTCGCCTCATCAAGCGCCCTCCGGGCAGTTGCCACGCGTTCGGTGAGGTCGGGAACCTGACGGCTGAGCTCTTCCGCTTGCTCAAGGGCGCGCTGCGCCGCAGTAGCCTCTGCCTCGGCACGCGCCAGCTTCAACCGCTCGCGGCTTGGCCTTCCAGAACGAAGCGCATCCAGGCGCCTCTGCGCATCGCGAACCGCGTCCTCTGCCGCCCGCACGGATTCGCGTAGCTCGGGCGCTTCCAGCCAGGCAATCAGCTGGCCTGCCTGGACCATGTCGCCCTCTTTCACGGCGACCAGACGCACCTTGCCCGTGGTCCCTGCCTGGACCACGATGGCATCGGCGCCCACGATGGCGCTCAGGGTGAGCGGCGACGAGCGCCCCAGGCGAGCGGGAGACCGGGCAAACCAGACGCCCGCCAGTCCGGACCCCACCACCACGGCCACCGCCGCCAAGATGAGCAACGCTCGCCGCAACATCGGCACCCCGCTACTTTCGGTAAACCTGCTTCGGATCGAAGAGGCGCTCGCCCGTGATCTCCAGCTGGCGGTCGGCACCCGCGCGCCGGAAGAAGCAGGTGCGGTAGCCCTCGTGGCACGCCCCACCCACCTGATCCACGCGAACCAGGAGCGCATCTCCGTCGCAGTCTACTGCGATACTCTTGAGTGTCTGCGTGTGTCCGGAGGTCAGGCCCTTGACCCACATCTCGCGCCGCGAGCGGCTCCAGAAGGTGACGCGCCCCGTCTTGAGCGTCTGCTCCAGGGCTTCCCGATTCATGTAGGCGACCATCAGCACCTCGCCGCTGGCATCGTCCTGCACGACGGCCGTCACCAGGCCGTTACTATCAAACTTGACTACATCAAAGAGATCCATGTTGTACCTTTCATCCAGCGCTCAGCGCGTCAGAGAAGCCCCATCAGATGATGCGTCTGCGGGATCACGCGCACCGTATCGGCATGGCGCTGGGCCAGCGCCTGCATCTCCAACAACCGCGAACCCGAAGGGGGGTAGACCGCCGGTCCCCGGGGAGTGACAGGTTGTAAGGTAATTGGGAGGGCGGGGTCCACTTCGGCGACCATGCGCACTGCCGCTTCCAGCTCGGCATCCGGCGTCGCATCGCCGACCACGATCTTCACAAAGAGCTCTTTGCAGCGGGCACGCGCCAGAAACTCCTGGTGTCGCTCTAGAAGGTTCTCTGCGCTCTCCCCAGCAACTGAGGGCAGCTTCACGTCCATGCCAATAATGTCGATGCCTTCGAGCACCCAGTCGAGACGGTCTGGAAGGGATCCATTCGTCTCGAGGTAAACGCGCAGGCCTAGATCGCGCAAGGCGGGCAACAGCGCGATGATGGAATCCGCCTGGAGGAGCGGCTCGCCCCCTGTGAGGGCAACCGAGTGATGGCAGACCTGATTCAGGCGGGCCACCGCTTCGCGCACGTCCCCCAGCGAGAGCGGATTCTCGCGATACTCGAAGTCACCGCATCCGGGCGTGCGCTCGATCCGGCATAGCGGGAGGCTTTGACTGGAAGAGAGTGTCTCGGGGGTATCGCAATAGTCGCAGCGGAGATTGCACCCGAGGAAGCGCAGGAAGATCTGGCGGTGCCCGATGAGCTCCGACTCCCCCTGAATGCTGCTGAAGATCTCGACAAGCCGCGCCTGCGACACCATGCAATGCCTCAATCCGCCGGTCCGTGTACCATGCCCGCCCGTGCCTACTCTCCGCGCGGCGCAAACGATAGAGGCCCCCCACTCTCCGATGGCTGAGCCTCGCCTCGGGCGGAGACGGCATCCGCAATCGGCTGTAGGGCGCCCGATGGAGATATTATACCATGCGCGATCCCCAGGATCAACGCCTGGTGCCAGCAAGAGCGCGATCGGCGCGCGAGGCGCGGGCGCAAGCTCCGGCGTCTCTGGTCGCAAAGGCTGCGACGGGCCGGCCATCTTCCTCGTTGGTGATTTCCTCGCCGACGAGTGGTAACCGCATAGCATCGTCCTGTCGGGTCAACCATTGAGGAGATCGATGAGCTCGTCCACGGTAAGGCCGGCTTGACGCAGAATGGAGAGCAGGAGCGACGACGAGAGGGTCTTGCCCGAATGGACCGGCACGGTGACTTTCGCGCGCCCCCTGATGAAGTAGTGATGGCTGCCGCGAACCTTAGCGAGAGTGAAATCGGCGCGGCGGAGTGCGGCGATGAGCTCCTGCGCGGTGATGCGGGGCGCACGGGTCATGCTGGCACAAAGGCGAGCGAAACGTTGCCGACGGTAACCTCAGCAGGTTCCGACACCCGCCGCCAGGGTGGGATGAGCGGGCCAGGGGGATCGCCTTCGGGGATGGGTTCGCCCAGCTCCTGGAGGAGCTCAAGGTATCCAGTGGCGGCTTCCCGAGTGCGCTCGCGCAGCTCCTCCTGAGTGGTGCCCTGGTCGGCAAGCCAGTTCAAGGCGGGCACACAGCCCACCCAGCACCCGCCTTCCTCATCCCACTCGACAATGACGGTATAGCGCGGCATGCTCTTTCGTTCAATCCTCACCTGGCCCGGCACGACAGGCTATTCCCCGGATTCGCCAATGTCAGTATAGCACCGCTGGGTAGTGGTGTCAACAGCATTGTCCAGCAAGCAGGCGGAATCAGGCGGCCCGGGGGAACGTCTGCCCCCGGGCCCGCCCGTTCGGTCGCGGCGATCCGCGGTTGGGGGACGCATCGCGGTCGCGCTTGCGAGCAGTTTTTCGGCCAGCGCGCTGCTGGCGCCGGCCACGGGGGTTCAGACGGCTGGCGCCTGTCCCGTGGAGCGCCGGGTAAGCCCGGCCATTTCCAGGAGCATGCGCAGGCGCGCGTTCCCGGTGCAGACAGACATCGCGACACCATTGGCCAGGTGGTTGCGCGCCTTGACGATCTCGCCGACGGCGGCGCTATCCATCGAGCTGACATCCCGGAGGTCCAGGATCAGCTTCTGGCGCGCCTCGCGAAGCCCCAGTTCGAGAGCCGCGTGCAGCTCCGGGGCGCCCTCGATATCGACATCGCCCGAGCAGTGCACCACGCACGTTCCTTCGCCCTCCATGCTCACTCGGATATGCATCTCCGGTTCGCATGCCCTCATCTTCAACACCGTACTTGCTCCTTTCAAGCAGGGAGAAGACGCTGCAGCCGTTCTGCCTCGGTCAGCACGCGGTGTGTCTGCGGGTCCACCGCACGAACAGCCCCCGCGATAGTGCGCGTCGTAGTGATTCCAGCCGCGGCAGGATTGCCGCGTAGTTGAGGGGCATCCACGACCCCGCTCCGCACCGCCAGGGCCAGCGTGCGCGGGTCCGTCAGTGGATCCGAACAGCCGTTGCCTAGAAGTCGAATGCCCTCCACGATCCGCCAGGCGTCGTCGACCAGCTCTTCCTTGCGCGCCTGGACCTGGGGATCGGCCGTCATGTCCGGGAGGCCGAACAGCCCGTTCTTCAGCACGCCACGCACGATCTTGCAGCTCTCGATCACCTCGTCGGCGCGGGCCGCATGATCGCCCTCGGTGAAGCCCACGACGTGGATGATATGCGGCCTCACCGCCAGCGCCACCAGGGTGGACGCGGCCAGCTGGCCCTTGGCCACGTCGAGATCGGGCGCGAAGTGAAGCAGGCCGGCGCGCACCTGCCGGTAGGTGGTGAATTGCTCGGTGTGGAGGCTCTCAATCAGCTCTATCTTGGCGAGCATCTTCGCCAGATCCATCGCCGCGTAGGTTCCCGCCGGCGTGTTGAACATGTACTGGGCGATGTAGTGGCGCACGCCGACGCTGCGCGCGTTGTAGGCCGCCAGGTAGGCCATCGCGACGGCGACCGCGTCGTGCGCCTCGCGCAGGCTCCAGTGGTGCGCCTCGTTCACCTCAACCGGAAGCCCTCGCTCCGCGTACCAGCGCATCGCCTCTCGGTTCTCGGCAATCGCTTCGGCCGTGCTCCGCTTCGACCGCCCGTCGAGCTCGCTGTACCAGCAGAGGGGGATGGCGCCCCAGGCATTCTGGATCGTCTCGTATGCCAGCTCTGCCCAGCGCACCAGGTCGCGCGTGCCGCTGTAGATCCGCAGCAGCGGGTAGTTGCCGCACCGGCTCGCCGCGTAGATCCGCTCGAGGTCTTCCCGCGTGCGCACGGCGACGCCCCCGGCCCCATCGAGCGCGGGGTCCATCTCCTCGGGGCGGAAGAAGCTCTCCTGCGCGTTCTGGTCGGGCGCCAGCGAGATCACGTCCACCATCTTGGAGAGCGCGATCTGGCGCACCCCCTCCACCGTTTCTTCCACGCTCGGAAGACCAAAGTGGTGGCGCAGAAGCGGATAGGGCGCCTTCGCCCGCAGGCGCTCCACCTGAGTGGACGCGTACTGCTCCTCTGCCTCGCCGGCTTGCTCGCCTTTCAGGAAGGCGATCACCTCTTCGGTCGTCTCGAAGCCGGTGAAAGCGCGCTCGATCCACCCGGTTTCAAGGGCCACGGACGCGGTTGGCGGCGTGCCCCCGAAGACGAAGCGCCGGCCTTGCATCAAACCACGCGCCTCCAGCTCGGCATGGAGCTCGGTGAGCAAGCCGGGAAGCACCTCCGGCGTCAGCCGGTAGCTGATCCCGACGATCTCCGGGTCATGCTCCGCCACCGCCTCCGCGAAACGCGCGGGCGGGATGGCCGGCCCAAGGAAGAGCGCGTCGTAGCCCGCCTCTTCCGCCAGGGCGAGGAACCCGGAGACGCCGGCGACGTGCACGCAGTTGCCCAGAGCCCCCGCCAGGACCTTCGCGCGCCTATCCATGGAGGCTCGCTCCTTCCAGGACGTAGTGGCGTATCTCTTTCACGCTCATCCCCGCCAGGCCAAGCCGCTCGGCGGTGCGCCCCTCCGCGCGGTAGTCAACCCCGTGGAGGACGCACGCCAGGCCGATCACATGGTCAATGGTGGGCGTGGGCACTCCCAGAAGCTCGCCCAGCGAGGAGATCGGCACCAGGCTCATCGGCACGTCCTCGGAGAGGTAGCGCGTGTCGAGGGTGCGAGGCGCCCGGATCCCGGCATAGCCTGGGTTGGCATTGATCGCGTCGTAGAGGGTTCGCCCGGCGGCATCATAGGCCATGTAGAGCCACTGCCGCGCGGTGAGGCACTGAAAGCCCATCGCCTCGCCGACCGCGACGCGCTCGGCGTCCATTCGCTCCAGGACGCGCGCTACAGAGGGGGTGATCCCCTCCAGGTAGTACTCAAAATCGCCGTGGGTCGATTCGATGCGCGCCGAGTTGAGTACGGTCACGGCGGGATGGAAGATCGCGCCGATGTTGTCCATGCTCGTCTTCATCACGTTATCGCCGGGCACGAACTGCGGGAAGGCGACGCGGAGCCGGCGCACCACTTCCGGCGTGCGATAGGCCGGCAGCGCCGCGACGGGGA
>JAAZEM010000021.1 GCA_012512265.1 Armatimonadota bacterium
GGGATCACCTGCGCCGCGTGCGTCGCCCGGATCGAGCGCGCACTCTCGCGCGTTCCCGGCGTTCACCACGCCGAGGTGAACCTGGCGACCAAGCGGGCCACGGTCCGCTATGACCCGGCGCGCACCCAGCCAGCGCGCCTGGAGGAGGCGGTTGAGAGAGCCGGCTACACGGTGCTGGAGACCGCTCGCCCGGAAGAGGCGTTGCCGGTGCCGCGGGAAGAGGATGAACTCTCCCGGCTGCGCTCGCGCCTCTTTTTCAGCATCCCTGCCGCGGGCGTGGTAATGGTCCTTTCGATGGTGCCCTGGCCCGGGCACGTGCCCCCGGCGTGGGCCGGATGGCTGATGCTCGCCCTGGCCACGCCGGTGCAATTTTGGGCGGGGGGCAGCTTCTACGCGCAGGCGTGGGCCGCAGCCAGGCACGGCACCACCAACATGAGCACGCTGATCGCGTTTGGCACCAGCGCCGCTTTCTTCTATAGCCTGGTGGCCCTGCTCTTCCCCACCGCCGTCGCGCCGGAAGGTCACGCCCCGCTCTACTTCGACACCTCGGCAGCCATCATCGCCCTCATCCTTCTCGGTCGGACGCTGGAAGCCCGCGCCAAGGGCCAGGCGTCTCAGGCGATCCGCCGGCTCGTCGGCCTGCGTCCGCGAACGGCACGCGTGGTGCGCGACGGAACGGAAGTCGATCTCCCCATCGACGACGTGCAAGTCGGCGACGTGGTCGTGGTCCGGCCCGGCGAGAAGATCCCCGTGGATGGCGAGGTGCTCGAAGGCGCCTCCGCGGTGGACGAGTCGATGGTGACCGGCGAAAGCATCCCCGTGGAGAAGCATCTCGGTGACCTGGTGATCGGGGCCACGCTCAACCGGGCGGGCACTTTCCGCTTCCGTGCCACGCGCGTCGGGAAGGAGACGATGCTCGCCCAGATCATCCGCCTGGTTGAGGAAGCGCAGGCGCGCAAAGCGCCGATCCAGCACCTGGCCGATGTGGTGGCGAGTTACTTCGTTCCAGCGGTGATCGCGATCGCCGTGCTCACCTTCCTGGGATGGTATGCCTTCGGGAGCGCCTACGTACCGGCGGGGCAGACTCGCTTCACCTTCGCGCTGCTCCTCTTCGTGGCGGTGGTGATCATCGCCTGCCCCTGCTCTCTCGGATTGGCGACGCCCACCGCGATCCTCGTCGGCACGGGCAAAGGCGCCGAGCTTGGCATCCTGATCCGGGGGGGCGAGGCGCTCCAGATTGCAGAGCGCCTGGATGCCATCATCCTCGACAAGACCGGCACGCTGACCCGGGGCGAGCCGTGGGTCACCGACATCATCCCCGCCGGGGGCGTAGATTCGACGGAGCTGCTCCGCCTGGCCGCCTCCGTAGAACGCGGATCGGAGCACCCCCTCGGGGAGGCCGTGGTGCGCGAGGCGCAGGCCCAGGGGCTGGCGCTCGCTCCCGCCCAGGAGTTCGAGGCGCTGCCCGGGCGGGGGGTGCGCGCCCGCGTGGATGAACGCGCACTCTGGCTGGGAAGCCCCCGCCTTCTTGCGGAGCGTGGGCTGGAGCTGGGCCCCCTCGGGGAAGCCGTCCGGCGCCTCACTGAAGCGGGGAAGACACCCCTCTGCGTGGCAGACGAAGACCGGGTTCTGGGCGTCCTTGCGGTGGCCGACACGCTGAAGCCAGGAGCGGCAGAGGCGGTGGCGCGCCTGCGCCAGATGGGCCTCGAGGTGGTCCTGCTCACCGGCGACAACCGGCGCACAGCCGAAGCGGTCGCGCGCGAGGCGGGGATCGACCGCGTGCTTGCCGAGGTGCTTCCGGGGGAAAAGGCCGAGGAGGTGCGCCGGCTTCAGGCAGTGGGAAAGCGCGTGGCGATGGTTGGTGATGGGATCAACGACGCCCCGGCGCTCGCCGCGGCCGATATCGGGATCGCCATCGGCACGGGCACTGATGTGGCTATCGAGTCGTCAGATATCACCCTGGTGCGAGGCGACGTGCGCTCCATCGGCACCGCCATCGCGCTCAGCCGGGCGACGATGCGCACCATCCGCCAGAACCTTTTCTGGGCGTTCTTCTACAACGCGGCGCTCATCCCTCTGGCCGCCGGCGCGCTTTACCCCTCGTTGGGCATCCTGCTCAACCCGATGCTCGCCGCCGCCGCCATGGCCTTCTCCTCGGTGAGCGTCGTGCTCAACTCGCTGCGCCTGCGCCGCTTCCGGGCGTGACCGCTCTCCCCAGCCTGCTCCGGGCTCAGGGCAGGATCACCTCGGCATAGCCGCGGCGCGCGGCGTTGAGGTTGGCCTCGACGACGCGGCCAACCGCCGCATGCGATACGTCGCGGATCGTGCGCAGCACGTCGTCCAGCGTCGCCAGGCCAGACACTCGGGCAAACGCGCCAGACATCGCGGTGCTCAGGATCGGCACGCTTCCCTTCATCAGGCGCATATCGCGGGCAATCTGGGTTGCGTCCACGCGCGCCACGCGCGAGGAGGCCAGGCAGGAGGGCAGTGGCGCATCCTGCCTGGCGTTCAGTACGATGGTGGCGTCCGGCTCCCAAGTCGAGGCCAGGTCCAGCTGCTCCACCAGGGAGAGGTCAAAAAGCAACACGAACTGCGGGCGATGGCTCCAGGAGCGATCAAAGACGCGGGAACCATCGGGGCGGAAGCGGATGGCATAGGAGACAGGCGCGCCCATGCGATCGGCGGTGTAGCGTGGCTGGCCGTGCGGATGCAGGCCCTTGCAGTAGAGGGCGTGCGTCAGCATCTCGCCGCAGGTTTTGGCCGCCTGCCCGCCACGACCGTGGATCGCGATCTCGACAGTCTCGTGCTTCTTGCTCTGTTGGGAGTCCATCACCCGTCCCGTGTTCGCCCTTCTAGAGCAGGTGCACCGGGGGCCGGCCCACGGGATGATACTCGATGCCGGCGGCGCGTGCAGCCTGGGGATCGAGCAGGTTCCGGCCATCCACCACGATTGGCGTCGTCATCGTTCGTGCCATGCGCACCAGGTCGAGCGCACGTATCTCATCCCAAGGCGTGGCAATCACCGCCGCGTCCGCATCCTGGAGCGCATCCCAGACCCCGTCCGCATGGTAGACGCTCTCGGAGGGGGGCACGATCCCACGGGCGCGCCCACCGGCGTGCGGGTCGTAGAGGCGCACGCGGGCGCCCTGCTCGAGAAGCGCGCGTGCAACAGCCAGGCCCTGCGAGCCGCGCACGTCGTCGGTGTTCGCCTTGAACGCCAGCCCCAGGATGGCGACCTGCTTCCCTTCCAGGTTCCAAAGCGCGCGGCGCAGCTTCTGAAGGACGACATCCACTCGACCCCGGTTGATCTCATCCGCTTCGCGGAGCAGGCTGAAGTCCAGGCCATGCTCCTCCCCAATCGCAATGAATGCCTGGATATCCTTCGGAAGGCAGGCACCACCGTAGCCAAGGCCCGCTTCGAGAAACTGGGGGCCGATGCGCGGGTCCAGGCCCATCGCCTTGGCGACGATGTGCACGTCCGCCTGCGTGCGCTCGCACAGGTCAGCGATCAGGTTGATGTAGGAGATCTTCAGTGCCAGGAAGGAGTTGCTGGCGTGCTTGATGATCTCCGCGGTGTTTGGATCGGTGACGATTTTGGGGCACTTGAAGGAGGCGTACACCTCGTTGAGGAGGGCAGCGGCCCGCTCGGAGGTAACACCCAGCACGATCCGGTCGGGGTTGAAGAAGTCCTCAATGGCCCGGCCTTCCCGGAGGAACTCCGGGTTGGACGCGACATCGAACTCAACGCCGCGAGGGGCATAGAGGCGGAGCGTGCGGTGGACCCAGCTGCTCGTGCGCACGGGCACGGTGCTCTTCTCCACCACCAGACGATAGCTGTCCATCGCCCGCGCCACCTGGCGCACCACGGCCTCCAGCTGCGAAAGATCGGCGCTGCCATCCGGGCGTGGCGGAGTGCCCACGCAGATGAAGAGCACGGGCGCATGCCGGACGGCGACCGCCATCTCCGTCGTGAAGCGAAGGCGGCCCGAAGCCTGCTGCTCCCTCAGCCGCTCGGCCAGGCCCGGCTCATAGATGACCGGGTCACCCGCCTGCAGCCGGCGCACCTTGGCCACGTCATGGTCCATGCCGACCACTTCGTGTCCGAGCTCTGCCAATCCAACCGCCTGGACCAGGCCCACATACCCCGTGCCGATAACCGTGATCTTCATGCGATCTACCTTGATACTCAACAGATGTCATGAAACGCCACGCAGGGCCGCTGCCCAGCACGTAATGCAACGCCGGTGGGCACGATAGAGGCCCTGGGTGGAGAAGAGGTGCTCTCCCACGAGAGGATGCCTGTGCTGTGTGCCCCTCGGGCCTACTCCACAGAGGCGGCAATACGCAGGCTCTCCAGACCCGCTTCCAGTGGGGCGCGCACCCGATGCCCCGGATTGCGAATGGCCGCCACCAGATCCCTCAACGACGCGCGCGCGGCAGCCGCGTAGACCGCCTGCTTATCGAGCGTGGGCTGGCAGCGCATCTCGATCAGGCGCGTCACTCGATAGCTGTTCCCGCCCCCGCGGATCACCTCGCCCGGCCCAGGATACTCCTCGTGGAGCGTGACCGAGGCTTCGGGGCAGTGAGCGATCAGCCGGGCATATTCGGCCTCGTCTACGGCCGCTTCCACATCCAGGCAGAGAGGGATCCATCCAGTGAGCGTCGCATAGCCCCGATCAAAACCGAGACGCGCCCACGTCCGCTCGAGGCGCACCGGCTTATCGAACGCATGGTAGAAAGTCGCCAGGAGCCCGCTCTCATACTCCACGGTCGCCAGAACGCGATCTTCTTGCGTCGTTCCCGGCCGGATGGTGCGGTGCCCGGTCACCCGCACCGGCCGGCTCCCGGCGATCCACGTGTAGAGATCGAAAAAGTGCACGCCGTGCTCCACCAGGATGCCGCCGCTCCGCTCCCGATTCCAGAACCAGTGATCCGGGGGTAGGCACTCGTCCGCCGCGAAGTTGGCCAGATCGACGCGATGCAACGCGCCCAGCACCCCCTCGGCCACAATCTGCCGCAAGCGCTCCGCCAGCGGCGTGTAGCGCATCACGTAGCCCATCACGCCGCGAACGCCCGCCGTGCGAACCGCGTCGAGGATCGCCTCGCCATCTTCCACGCGCGTTGCCAGTGGCTTCTCGCAGTAGAGGTGCTTTCCCGCCTTCGCCACATCGATCGCATGGCGAGCGTGGTCTCCCGGCGGGCTGGTCACCGCGACCACGTCAATCTCTGGATCGGTCAGGAGGGCCTCGTGGCCCACGTAGAAGCGGGGGATGCCGAGCCTGCGCGCCGTCCGCTCCAGGCGCTCCCGGTTTCTACCCGCAATCGCCCGGATCTCGATCTCTGGCATCTCCGCCCAGCTCTCGATCAGAAAGCGGCCGTATCCGCCATAGCCGATCAGGCCGACACGAATGGGCTCTGAGTGGCTTATCATGCCCCCGATCCTCCCTCTCCCGCATTATAACCTGCGCTCTAAAGCCAAGTCAACCAACATGCGGTGGCACCTGGGATTCCGAGATAAGGAGAAGGCTGCCCGCACGCGCGGAGCTCGAAGCTCCGCGCTGCTTTCCGGCAAAGCCCCTTCGGGCTTCTCCTCCCAGCCAGCGCCGTTTTGAGACATCTGAGAGTATCCCCAACCCAGCCCGGCAGGGCTTCGCTCGCAAGCAGCGCGGTGATTTATCGCCGCGCGCTGGGTTGCGCCCTGCCTCCCAGGCTTCGGATTCCTTATGTCGGAATCCCAGCGGTGGCACCGGTCTCCTGCCGGGGCGCGCTTGGGAGCAGCGCGAGCGGTCCCACGCGTCCTGAGAGGCCTACTCAGCCCGAAAGCGATAGCCGACGCTGGGCTCTGTGAGAATGTAGCGGGGCGAAGAGGAATCATCGCGAAGTTTCCGGCGAAGCTGGCTCACGAAGACGCGCAGATATTCTGGTTCTGCCCCATGCCGGTTGCCCCATACCGCCTTCAGCAGCATGTTGTGTGTCAAGACACGGTTGGCGTTGGTGACCATGAACTTCAGCAGCTCGTACTCAGTGGGGGTGAGCCGAACGTCTTCGCCGCAAAGCGTGACAACCCGCCGATGGAAATCGATGTGCAGGTCGCCCGCTTGGAACGTGGGGCCACTATGGGCCTCGCAGGCAGCGAGAGCGGAGCGCCGGAGCGCGGAGCGAATTCGCGCCAGCAGCTCTTCCAGGCCAAAGGGCTTCGTGACGTAATCATCCGCTCCCAGATCGAGCGCCTGGACCTTGGCCCGCTCCTCGCCAATAGCGGAAAGCACGATGATCGGGGCTTTGGACCACTCGCGGAAGCGCCGGGTGAACTCCAGGCCATCTATGCGAGGCATGACCAGATCGAGTACCACGACATCCGGCTCTTTCTCCGCCGCCTGGTCCAGCGCATCCTCGCCATCGGAGGCCACCACCACCTCATACCCGCGAGTAACAAGGTTCCGGCGGAGGATACGCTGTATCTGCTCCTCGTCATCTACTACCAGGATGCGCTTCTTCATAGACCGGACCTCATCACAGAGCGCCTCTGGCGACACTCCCAGCCGGGCGAAACCACACATCCCGGGCCGATGGAAGGCTCCGCCATCTCGGGGTATCAGGGCCATCCGGAATCTTAGCATATCGCCAGGAGAGTGTCAAATAGGCGCTCGATGCTGCGGCTTCCCTACCCCCGGCCCCGCGCCGGGGGCGATACCACGGATGACGGGGGCGGACACGGATGGGAACGTGCGGCGCCTTCGGTTATGCAATCCCTCGGAATCGAACCACCCGCGCAACTCGGGGATCCCTCCGAGAACCCGCGTTCCGCAGCCGGGGATTGGCCGGCGGGCGGCCCGCGCGCGAGGTTCTCCGGCCGGGGGCAGGATGCTCCTCCGCCGCGGCGAACTGCTACCACAGGGTGTTCGCAAGGACCGTTGGGCAGAGCTAAGATTCCGAGATAAGGAGTGCGAAGCTTCGAAGGTGAGGCGCAACCCAGTCCGCGGTGATTAATCTCCGCGCTGCTTGTGAGCGAAGCCCTGCCGGGCTGGGTTTGGCTACTCTTCCCGATGCCCTAGAACGCCAGGGGCTGGGAGGGGAAGCCCGAAGGGCTTTGCCGGGAAGCAGCGCGGAGCTGAAGCTCCGCGCGTGTAGATGGCTCTCCCCATTCGTGTCCTTCTTATCATTGGAACCCCAAGTGCAGAGAGGACGCCCGTGTTTGTACACCGCCTGTTAAGCGCGCTCGTGGGCATTCCCGTGGGCATCTTCCTGGTCTGGCAGGGAGGGCTCTGGCTTGCCGGCTTCGTGGTGATCCTGGGCGTGATCGCCTTCCAGGAGTACCACGCCACTCTGCGCATCCGGCGGGTCGAAGCGCTCCGCGAGATTGGATTCCCCGCGTCCGCGGCGCTCATTCTGGGCGCCTACTTCTTCGGCGGCCCCGAGCTGCTCCTCTTTACGCAAGGGGTGCTGGCGCTCGCGGTAGTCAGCAGCCTGGCGTTCCATCTCTTCGCTCCGATAGAAGGCTCGCGCACGATGAGCGCCGCAGCGACTCTGCTCGGCGTGGTCTACATCGGCTTCCTCTTCACCTTCACGGTCCTCGTCCGCGAGATGGTCGGCCCGACGCGAACCGGCCTCCCCTTCGGGCTGCACCTCTTCCTGCTGGCGTGGCTGGCCACGATGGCGGCTGATACGGTCGCGTACGCGGTTGGCAAGGCGCTCGGCAAGCGCAAGCTCTGCCCGGCGGTGAGCCCGGGGAAGACGGTGGAGGGCGCTATCGGCGGCGTTCTGGGATCGATGGCGTTTGCGCTGCCGCTCGGGATCTGGGCGGGCTTTCCCGCCGGCCACGCCATCGCCCTCGGCGCGCTCATCGCCGTCGCCGGGCTGATCGGTGACCTGAGCAAATCGATCATCAAGCGCGACGTCGGCGTCAAGGATTTCGGCACGCTCATCCCCGGCCACGGTGGCGTGCTCGACCGGTTTGACAGCCTCCTCGTCAGCATGCCGGTCGCCTACTTCTACGCCATCGCGTTTCTCCGGTGAGGTCTAGCGCGCGCCTGCAACGGAACGTTTCCCACGTCACCTTTGCCCAGCGTCTGGCAGCAACCAGGGAGGAAATGGCCGCAGAGACCCGAAAGGAGGGGCGACGCCGCGCATCCGGCGGGGCGTCTCGCCACCCGGGAAAGGGGTCCATCGCCATGCGACGATTGCTTCGGGCATCCGGCATTACGGCCGCCGTGCTGCTTCTTTCCTGCTCGCTCGCCGCTGCAGCCGGGCTTTCCGTGGAGCGGAAGAAGGTGAACGCGGCGGGTAAGAGCTTTGCCGTGACCGTGATCCGCGTGCCGCGCGAGGGCTACCGGGTCAAGGTCGGTCTGGCAAACGGTCGCGTGGGCAGTACGGCATCGCTGGCATCGATCGCCCAAAGTCATGGTGCGGTCGCCGCGATCAACGGCTGCTTCTTCAGCGCCTACACCAAGGACGCGATCAAGCCACCCTGGCACCACGTGATCACCGAGGGCCAGCTCGTTCATCACGGGCAGACCGGCACCACGCTCGGCTTCGATGCCCAGGGCAACTACCGCATGGAGCGCCTGAAGATCCGGATCACGGGGACCGTGGGTGCAGATCAGGAGCGCCCGCACAACTGGTATGCCTACCGCGTCAACTTCCATCCCGGCGCCAGCGGAGCCATCCTGTTCAACCGCTTCTGGGCCGGCGCCAAGACACCAGCGGGCGGCAAGCAGGCCGTCATCCAGAACGGCGTTGTGCGTTCGGTTGGCTCCGGCGGCCTGCCGATCCCGCGTGATGGCTATGCACTCTCCTTTATCGGGGGCGATGCGCACCTCGGGAACCGCTTCCAGCCGGGAGACCAGGTGACGCTGCGGATTGAGTATGGCTCGCACGACGAGGAGTTCTGGCAGAGTGTCCAGGAGGGGCTTGGCTGCGGGCCGCGGCTGCTCGCAGAGGGCCGCATCGCCTACGATCCGAAAGGAGAGGGCTTCAACGACCCCAAGATCCTGAGCCTCGCGGGGGCACGTAGCGCCATCGGGATCCGGCACGATGGCACGATCCTGTTGGTCACCTGCTCCGCCACAGTCCGGCAGCTCGCCGATATCATGAAGGCGCTCGGCGCCTACGACGCCATGAACCTGGATGGCGGCGCGTCTAGCGGCCTCTGGGTGCAGGGGAAGTACCTCGTCCAGCCCGGCCGGAGCATCAGCAACGCGCTCCTCATCCTCAAGAAGTGACCGCCGGGGAGAGAAGCGTGACGTCTGGTCTGCCCACGCGGGTGGTGGGCAGACCCTACTCACAGCACATGCCCGGCCTACTTCGCCGCCGGTTTGTACCACCCGGTTGCCGCGGGATCGACCTCGATACGCGGCTGCTCCAGGCGCTTGATCCCTTCCGCGGCGAGGGCATTGCTTCCATCCAGCTCCAGGGCGCGGCGGTACTGCGCCAGTGCCTCGTCACGCTTCCCGAGCTTCTCGTAGGCAGACGCCAGTTGGATGCGCAGCTGCGGGTCGAGCGGGTGCTCCGTAACGAGCCGGCGGTAGATCGGAACGGAATCGGCGTGGCGCCCGCTATCCTCGTGGAGGCCGGCGATAGCGACCACGAGGCCCGTGCTGGCTGGATACTCCTTCGACAGCGCCTCCAGCGCCTCGAGCGCTTCCTTGCGCGACGCCTCGTCGGTCGAGGTGCTGCGCAAGCCAGCCACCGCTTCCATCCCGACGCGGTCGCCCGCGGCCAGGGTGGCTTGAGCCTGCATGACCCACGCGGGGTCAAGGCCGCTCGCGCGCTCGCGCCGGCTGGCTTCACGCCGGGTCGCGTTATTGCGGGCTACGGCACCGCGCAGGGCCTCTAGGTAGTGCTTGCGCGCCTCGGCGGCACTCTCTTCGGGCAGGCTCTTCGCCAGCGCGAGGTGCGCCTCGGGGAGGGTGGCATCTCGCGCCACGGCTTTGCGGCTGCTCTCCAGGGCCTGGGCCGGCTCGCCTTTCTCCAGGTGGACCATCGCCGCGCTGGCAAAGGGATAGGCGCTCTTCGGGGCCAGCTCCGCGAGGCGGGCATAGGTCTGAAGGGCACCATCCCAGTCCTTCTTGCGCTCCTGGGCGCGTCCAAGCGCCTTCCAGGCATCCCAGTGCTTCGGGTTCTTAGTGACGACCTTCTGGAACTCGCCGATGGCGCCGTCCAGGTTCTCCTCTGCCATGTAGGTGCCAGCGATCGCCAGGTGCGCGTCGAGGTTGGTCCAGTCGAGGTCCAGGATGCGCGCGTATTGCTTCCGAGCCTCGGGCCACTTCTTCTCGTGCTCGTAGACCGCGGCCAGACGCGCCAGTGCCCCCTGGTTGCGAGGGCTCTTCTTCAGCACCGCTTCATAGAGAGCGCGTGCCTGGTCAAACCGCCCCTGGCGCGCATGGAGCGCCGCCAGGGAATCGCGCACGGGGGTCGCATCCGGCGCCTTCTTCAAGAACGCGGTGTAGAGCGCGACGGCCTCGGCCTCCTTTTTCTGCGTCTCCAACAGGTGGCCCAAAGCGAGGGCTATCTCCGGCTCTTTGGGGGCGAGTGCCTGTGCCTGGCGATAGGCGGCGATCGCCTCCTTGGGGCGCGACTGGCTCTCCAGGAGGTCGCCCAGCATCGCGTGAAGCAGCGGCTGCTTCGGCGAGGCACGGAGCGCACGCCGGAGCACCTTCTCGGCGTCGCCTGCACGCCCGCGCTCGCGCAGGAGCATGGTGAGGCTCCTGGCAGCCTCGAGGTTGGCCGGCTCCGCCGTGAACGCGGTGCGGAAGCACTTCTCCGCGTCTGCAAAACGCTTCTGCTGGTAGCGGATCGTCCCCAGCGCCATGTTGGCTGGCACGTGCCGGGGCTTCACTTTCAGGATGGCGACCAGCTGGGCCGCGGCCTTCTCCGGCTGCTTCGCCTCGTGCAGCAGGTTCGCGAGGGCCCAGCGGGCATCCAGGTCATCCGGCTCAAGCGCCACGAGACGCCCGAGAGAGCGCGCTGCCTCGGCATGCTTGCCCTGGGCCAGGTAGA